>JAVBKL010000028.1:0-4364 GCA_031554055.1 Eubacteriales bacterium
ACTGGTTTAAAATTGTCTTTTTCGTATGCAAAACATGAAATACCCGTATTTGTTACCTCTCCTGTTTTTTCATCTGTGATGCGATACGGTGATGCGTAAAGTAATGTCAATGTCAAATCCATTTTTAAATCCCCCTTTTATATGATTGTAAACTATAGTAACCGTATATGTTATTGAAATATTTCTAGGATTTCTTTCTGAACTAAATGGGTAGTGCTATCCCCACACCCTCCGCATACAAAAAGCGTATGCTACCTTGACACAAAGAACGTGTGTCACCGCCCCCTAACCACAGTACGGTTAGCCGACTAGGTCAAAGACTTAATTACTTATAAAAAAGAATCGCTAAGGTTCGTATGACTCTTCGGTTGTCAAGCACCGTTAAAAAATTTTTTTCGGCGGTTACTGGTAACAGTAATACTGATACTAGGCAAGAACGCAACAATTGCCGAAAAATATTTTTTAACTATCTGCGATTGCTTGACAACCTCGGGTTGATGTGAACAATGGGTATTGCGAGGGAGCGACGGAGGGGAAGCATAAGAGGACTATATCCACGCACCCTCTAACCCATCTTATCACATCAACCACGTCATACTAGGCAATCAGCTTTTGGAGTGCTTTGCTCGGTCACTCTGAAAAAAAAGCATAAGGTTGTTAGAGGCGTGTCAATTTATACTCGTGTGTATCGCAAGCGTAGAAATTTATAGGTGTGTCCACGGATTTATCCGTCCGTGGGGCGGTTGTTGAAAATAAAATTTAAATTAACTAAATAAAACTAAATTACACTATTAATATACTAATTTAATCTATAAATGTCAACACTATTTTAAACTAAAATAGTTGTTTACAAAACTATTTCAAACCAATACAATTGTATAAAGGAGATGAGGGCATGAGCGAAGTAAAACAGTTCAGCGTTCGACTTAAAAAGGAAGAGAAAGCTAAAATAGAGATTATTGCGAGAGAAAACAGCAGAACGCTTAATAGCCAAATTGAATATCTCGTAAAACAAGCAATTAAAGATTATGAAAAAGTCAATAGAGAAATCAAAATAACAGAAGAATAAAGTTACCCGAAAGGATAGTTTTCAATTACAGGCAATACAACTAATTGCCACCTATGTAACGACTGGAGGAACTCATATGCCAGAATTAAAGCCTACAAAAATACAAAAAAATTTTAGAAAAACAATGAAAAAATTAGATAAGCAAGGAAAGATTCCTCTATCTCACAGAGGTGGAAGATATACTGTATCTTTTCAAGACCAGAAAGACGATACAGAAAATAGAACGGGATTAACACAAGAATTTAATAAGGATTGTTTGCATGGATGTGCCTTTACGATTGGAAGCATTATTGCTAAAATCGTTATTTTTATAATAGTATTATTCATTTTAGCTTGGATAGCCAGTTTGATACAAATTAACGTTTGAACCTGTCGGTTCAATTGCAATGTATTTTTTGTGCAAGTTTTTTATATTCTACTCCGATGCACACCTGATCGGAACGGTTTGGGATTAATCAAAAGGCATATTGCACAATAAATCCATTTAGTTCGCAAAAGACCATTTTTACAAACCAGTTCACGCAAGCCGTGGCACGAGATGAAAAAGACCATTGTATCTCGTGCCATGCCTTGCGAAGTTGACAAGTGCAGTTGCCCAGCATACTACACTCGTCAACTGGAACTGATTCGTAAAAAAGTTGGGCTTTTGCGAATAAATGTTTATGGGGTTTTTAAACCCCTATTTCATCTTTGTAACACAGTTTGACCTGCAGCGAGCATTGGCTGCCATCAACATTTGTGTTACATTAGTTTTTCTGCAATTATATCAGCACATACCGAAGCGTTATGTATTTTTAACTTAATATCATTCAAATTGCCAATAAGCATATCTATCTCACGAGCTTGATGACTTACATTCCTTAACTTATCATATTTCTGGGACATCTCTGATTCTATCTCTTCCAGCCTTTTTTCCTGAAACGGAACTTGTACAAAACAGTACTTCACAAGATTTTCAAATTTCTCGTTCATGCTTTCGCCTTTAAAATTTTCAAGTATATCACGTACTTCATCAGTATACCGAAATGAACGTATGTTGTTTTTTGCCATATAGGAGCACCTCTTTTTCTAAATTTTTTATTTACAACCATTTCTGGAACTGCTATAATAACAACAGTTCCAGAGATAAACTTGCGTGGTCGTCTAAACTTACGCTTCTTGTTTATCTTTTTTTATGCGGTTTTTGATTTTCTGATATTTGCTGTACTTCCTGTTACGATACGTGGCAAGCAACGGCGATGCAAGCCCATCAACGTCAGTGCCGTTGGACAAGCTTACTCGAAATTCCTGCACATGGTTGTCATTTAAGTTAGACAGTGCATCCGATATATCGGTGAGAAAATCAGACTCCAGATTTTCGTTATAGACGGCATTCGTTGCGACTGTATTGATAAAACGTTTCTTCACCAGTTCATAATCAAGCTTGTTTGTATAATCTCTAACAAGCTCCTCGTTAATATCAAGCCCTGATAACTTGGTACTCCGAAGCCGTTCCCACCATGCCGAATTAAATGACACCGTATTCTTTGTTAAATATTTAAGAAAGACAGCCCTATTGTCAAGAATCTTGTACAGACGTTTGAGCACTTCGGGAACGCTATCACGGCTTGGAGCTGTTGCTAGAACTCCGTCTATAAACGCATCTGAAAAGTAATAGAACCGCCGTTTCGTTTCAAACTCAATATTCATAACGGTTGTTACTTCTGGCATATATAAAATTGCAAGTCGTTTAAACTCTCTGAGCGTTGTGTTCTTGTCCACCAGTGCTAGTTCAAATTCTCGCTTTACACGCTTATCTGTGCCGTATTCCACGTAAAATTGAAGTTTCGCCTTATGTACATAATCAAAGTTGCGTTCGAGAAATGCTTTTTCAAAGCAATATCTGTCGTAAAAACTGATTAAGCCGTTCTGTAGCCATATCTCAAAAAAGAATCCTTTGTAACCCTGTTCAATGACTTCAAGAGCTTTGTTGTAAAACCGAATAAAAACGTCATTCGTGTTGCGGTTGCCTAGTGCAAAGTAATCTTTTCGCAAAAAGATTTGACCCTCTTCATGCTCGATGCGACCCACCTGAGTCCAACGTTCTTTTGTTGTATACATATGTTTATTAATGCTTCTGTCAGAGAAAATCTTCTCGGGGTTCATTACTGCATTGGTATGGTAGCAGTAGTCAATTCGATTCTCTCGGCAACTTTCGATGGTACAGCCATAAGGGTTGAAAATGCTTAAAACATGGTTATAGCTATCTGCTAGCATTTTATCTACTCCATAAATCCAAAGACCGTACGCTCGAATCTGAACAACGATTCGTGGTGTTACGTCACTCATAAATTGACCCAGAATAAAAATATCGTACAGGTCGGGACAGGTTAGACAATATTTGTACATCTTGAAGCTTTTCAAGTCGAGTTGTAGACCTTCTGAATAGTCTTGCGGTTGATGATACTCCATTGCTTCTGATTTAAGAAAATCCAGTTGTCGCATCAAAGGCTTTAAGAGCGTGTTATCCTTGCAGTCCTCAGAAAGCATCAGACTGTAATAAATGTTATCCACGGACGGTAGGAAATTCTTATCCTTTGCATCAAAATATTGTCTTTGTTGAACTTCTGAAAGTTCGTTGTAAAAATCAGTTCTCTTTATATCAATTCGTATACTCAAAACAAATCACACACCTTTGTTAAATTTTAGATTTGTCGTCAGATAGTTGTTTGACGACAAAATATTTCTTGCTAGAATCCTATAAAATCAATACTTTGTTGTCATTTTGTTATCAAAATCCTGCGGACGGTTTACAGAGCCGTCCCGACCCATTTTTCATACACTTCAAGTAAAGGTTTGAATCAAATCTTTTGGTGAGTTACGGTTTGATATGTGCATCTTCAAGCGAGCGAGTAAAGGTTTTCAGATACGAAACGATACAGAACGCAAAACACCCTCGTTCTCGTGGGGACCCCCCAACCCCCACTTCGACTTCGGGCGATTGCGTTTGGTCTGTTTCGTTCACTTCAACATTTACGGTGGCTTCTTCCACGGCAACTGGTAAACTTGCTTCTTCGATAGAAGCTTGTAAATCTGCTTCTTGCACTACAACTGGCGAAACGACTTCGGGAACTACTTCAACAGTTGCGATACTATTCTCCGCCATGAACTTATCAAACATGACGTATGAATCATAAACCTTTGCATATTTCTTGTTGTAGATAAAAAACTCTCGTGAACAAATCTCTTTCACCCCATACCAATACGTGATGGCAAAGAAGCACGTAAACGGTAAAAAGAACAAAATGCCATAGTT
>JAVBKL010000205.1:0-2980 GCA_031554055.1 Eubacteriales bacterium
GAATATGATTACCATGATGGCACAGGATTTTATGGTGTAGACTTTAACATGGGGCCTCCACCATATCCACTGGAGTACATACTTCGGGATGCGGTAGGCAAAGATGGTCAATTTATCGGAAACGTGGGCAAAGAAATTTCAGCAATCGTAGACTATCCATTCATCACAGGACGTTCCACAGCCGATTCCTACAAAACAGGCGAACTACTGGTTCATGTTTTGGAAAACAATTTACGTAAATACGGATGGTAAGCAAACAGACCAACTATACGAAGTCAAGTGTAAATAAAAGGTAAAAAAACAAAAAGAAAGTTTAACGCAAAGTGCCTCATTACAAGCAAAAAAGAATTAAAAAAGCCGGAATTATTATCCGGCTTGTAACGAGGACAGTCGAACGCTCAGGTTGCACTTCTGCAGAGCCTTATCCTCACGACTGTACTCCTATTATTAACCGAATTTCGCACAGTCATACTTAAAAAAGAGTATGCTTGGCAAGCCTTTTAGAAAATCCCAAAAAAGCTTATTTTTAGACTATTTATTGTGTATGAATTATGCTTGTGGAACGAAGCTTGTATTATTTTTCAGTAAATGAAAGATAACACGAACCAGCTTTTTACCAACATGACTAAGCACGACAAAATAATGCTTGCCCTCAGAACGCTTCTTATCAGCATAGTCATTAAAGACGGTGTCGTTTTGCACAACAAGTCTTGAAGCTTGCAGCAAAGCCCATCGCAAATAAGTTGAACCATGCTTGACCATCGGGGTTTTGTTTGCAGTAAAGTTTCCCGATTGGTAAGTGGAAGGTTCAAGACCAGCATAAGCCAGTAACTTGTTAGGGGAATCAAAATTATGGATATTTCCAATTTCAGCAATAATGATTGACCCCAAGGTATACGAAATACCAGGAATTGTTAGAATTGGAGAGTTTATTTCAATCATCACTTTTTTGATTCGTTTATCAAGAATAACTAATTCTTGTTGCAAATTGTTGATAACCCGAATGGTTTGTTGTAACTCAAAGCCTGTAGCAAAACTGATTGCACCAATGGATTTTTGAGCCAAAGATTTAATTTCCAGCGTTTTTTCACGATGGTACCTATGCTTTGAACTCTCGTACAAAAGATTGGTCAGCTTTGTTAAATGACACTCGGAAATGTCTTTCACAGTTGGATACTCAAGAAGCATGGCATAAGCCGAAGCTTGATGAATAGAGCTAACAACAGTATGCAGTTCTGGAAAGAGAATCGTTACAAGCCTTGAAACAGATACTTTGAGCCTAGAACGTAAAGCAATCAGACGAAATCTATGCCTTACCAATTCTTTTAATTCTGAGATTTGATGAGATGGTGAAATGAAAGGCTTTAAGTCAGACGATAGGAGCATATTAGCCAAGAACTTAGCATCTGCTTTGTCTGTTTTAGTCTTTCGAAGTGATTGTGCTTTACGAAATAGATTCACTTGTAAAGGATTAAATACGGTAATTGAAAATTCCTTGCTTTGCAAGAAGGAAATAATGTTATTGCTGTAATGTCCGGTAGATTCAAGTCCTATTTTTACATCTTTGAGCGAATGATCAGTGCAATGAGAACCAATTGTTTTGAGTAACAAATCGAATCCATCACGATTATTTTCAAAGGTAAAATGAGTAGCTAAAACATCACCATTTTTTCCAATTATACAACAATCATGCTTTTTTGAGGCAATATCGATGCCAATATAGAGCATAAAATCAACTCCTTTTGAATAATTAACGCTGTTTTTCTCACCACAAGGCTTTATGCAACGTGTATCCTCGTTAAATATAAAACGTCGAGCGTTATCCAACTAATCAACAATTAAGCATAAAGTTGTGGTTGTAGCCTTAGTGAAACAGTCAAGAAACCTTGCCGTAGGAGGAATTACCAATCCACAGCGTTACGTTAATTATTGGGAGTTTTCAATATATTTAAAATTCAAGTACAACAATATTTTACGTGAGAGAGCATTGAAAACTCTGTCATCATTATACGAGGAGGTTGAACAGATGAGAGATAGCCCGATTAAAGTTTTTTCGTTATTTGACGGCATATCCTGTGGGCGTGTGGCTTTTGAACGTGCGGGCATTGCCGTTTCGGAATATGTTGCTTTTGAAATAGATAAATACGCAAAATCAATCAGTCGTTATAATTACCCCGAAATTCTACAGTTGGGTGATGTTTTAACGGCTGATTTCAGCAATTACACAGGGTATGAATATGTTATAGGTGGCTCGCCCTGTCAGTCGTGGAGCATTGCAAAAACCAATCGTGAAGTTGATAAATCGGGTATCGGTTGGAAATTGTTCATGCGCTTTGTTACTGCAATCAGAACGATACAGCCTAAGTTTTTTCTTTATGAAAATGTAGCCTCAATGCCAAACGACATTAAGCAGTACATTTCGGAAGAACTTGATGTAGAGCCGATAATGATAAACTCGGCACTCGTTTCGGCACAAAATCGTAAACGCCTATATTGGACGAATGCTGGAACCATTCAACTGCCAAACGACAAAGGCATATTGTTAAAGGATATTTTGGAAACAGGCTTAACACCAAAGGACAAGTCGCATTGCATAGACACTTGTTATTACAAAGGTGGTAACTACTCATCGCCTCATAAACAAAGTGGCAAAAGATTTATGGTATACGACCCAGTTGCGGTTGGTGCTGCACTTCGCACGAGAGAGGATATTAATGGGCGTTTCAAAAGGCTTGAGGTCAGAAATGATGGTAAAACCAACTCTCTTACTACGGTTTTGACAGACAGCGTTGTTTGCGAACCTATTAGAGTTGGGGAAATCGGCAAAGGCGGTCAAGGTGATAGAATTTATAGCGTTTATGGGAAAACAGTCTGTATTTCAGCCAATAGCGGTGGCACAGGCTCGCACACGGGGTTATACAAAGTTGATTTGCCTGATGGCGACTATATCATTAGAAAGCTAACTCCTATCGAGGCAGAA
>JAVBKL010000117.1:0-6264 GCA_031554055.1 Eubacteriales bacterium
TTAATTGCGGCGTCAAGCATAGTTGCGAAAGTAACGAGGGACAGACTCTTGATTCAATACCACGAGAACTATCCAGAATTTGATTTTTTGACACATAAAGGATACGGCACAAAAAAACATCAAGAAGCAATTAAAACGCACGGGCTTTCTCCTATCCATAGAAGGAGCTTTTGCAAAAAGATTTGGATTGAATAGTATGAAGATTTCAGGCGAGCACAATAACATACAATCGGTTAATGCAGTGAACGACGAACCCCTTGTGACGGTCAAGAATTTTAATATGCTTGCCGCAGGGGATAAGTTTGCTGCCAAAATACTTGACATTCAAATCAATAAAATCACAATTGCACTTGCATCTGGGCAAAGCCTAACCGCCAAGTCGCAGGTTTTACCAGATGCAAGGATTGGCGAAGAAACTTTTTTTTCGGTCAAGGAAAACCTTAATGGTCAAATCGTTTTGGAGATGCTTAAAGCGGGTGAAGAAAAACTTCAAACAGGCATTATAAAAGAAGCACTTAAAAATGCTGGCATGTTTGCAACTAATGAAAACATAAATATCGTTCGGTCACTGATTAACAGCCAATTGCCCATTGACCAGAGTACAATTCAAAAGGCTGCATTTTTTAACTACGCACAAAAAGGTCTGCCAATTGACGGTATTTTATTTTTAATCAAAGAGAACTTCCAAGCAACGGTAAAGAACGTGGACACATTAAATGGAATCATAAACAGAGACTTTTTAATGGATAAATCTTTAAATGAGTTAGAAGAACTCATAAGCAAAATAGAAGACAAAAGTCTCCGTGCAGAAATTAGCGAACTGGTTAAACCTTTGCAAAAAAAGCTTCATTTGAAAATAACTGATGGAAAGTCTTTAGAGAACATAAGTGAACTTTATAAAGAAATTGATGAAAAGGCAAATGAAATTATGTTGAAACAAAAAAGCTTATCGTCATTTTCTGACACAAATACGCGTGGAGTTTTTGAAAAGGCAGAAAATATTTCAGATAATATTCAATTTATGAACCAAATTAACAACTATAAAAATTATATACAAATCCCTTTTTCGGTTAAAGGGAACGAGAACAATGCAGAATTGACAATTTTTAAAGGCAACAAAAAAAATAAAAATTCAAATGAAAATATTAGTGCTCTGATAGCACTTGAATATGAAGAAATAGGAAGAGTGGAAGTTTTTGTCAATAAATTTTCAATGAACTTGAGTTTCCAATTTCGAGCAGAACAAGACGGAACGTTAAAGCTTGTTTCCCAAAACTTTGCAAAACTATCACAGATTTTGGTTGAGAAGGGGTTTAAAATTGCAAATTTTCAGTTTAAAAAAATGAGTGAGCCTTTCAAACTAACGGACGAAATGCCAAGCCAAAATAAAGAGCAAACCAAAACCAATAAAAGGTATTCTTTTGATATGCGGGTGTGAACAATTTGAATGAAAAATTTAAAAATAGCGGAAACCAACGAGCGGTTGCAATAAAATACGATCCGACTGATGTAGCACCAAAAGTTGTTGCAAGGGGCACAGGGTATGTAGCTGATAGAATTGTTGAGAAAGCAAAGGATAACGAGGTCACAGTTATTTCTGATTCAAAACTGATTGATGAGCTAACAAAAATCGACATAGGCGATAGTATTCCACCAGAGTTATATGAAGTTGTCGCACAAATTTTGATTTTTATTAGTGATTTAGATAAATTGGAGAATTATAAAAAGCATGGGCAATAATCGGGAAAAGGGAAAACTGGGCGAGGAAATTGCAGTCGCATATTTAATTGAAAATGGCTATTCAATTCTATGTACAAATTTTTCAAGCCGAGGAAAAGAAATAGACATTATTGCGAAGAAATCTAGCGCCTTGATTTTCGTTGAAGTGAAATTAAGAAAGAGCCTGAAATTTGGTTATCCGAGAGAAGCGGTCACATTCGCCAAACAAAACAACATTAAACAGGCTGCAAATTATTATATTTATAAAAATGGAATCGTTGACTGTGATTTTCAGTTTGATATTATAGAAATATTGGATACAAAAACCGAACGCAAACTTGAGCATATTAAGGATGCGTTTTATTAAACAAAATTGCTGGAGGCTCAAATGATTTTAAAAGAGGCGAATGGAGTTAAGTGGTTGGAGTTTGAACATTTAAATAACAAAGGGTTACGCCATTGCTTTTCGACACGAATCGGTGGAGAATCGACAGGCTGCTTTGAATCAATGAATTTGGGATTTAGTAGAGGCGATGACAGAGAAACAGTTCTCAAAAACTATGAAAGACTCTGCGATGCAGTTGGTTTTAAGACGGACAGTTTGATTTTTTCAAACCAAGTTCATGGGACAGATATTTATAAAGTGACTGCGGCGGATCAAAGAGGGCTTGCTGAAATCAACCATGTAAAAGAAAAAGATGGGTTGTTGACGACTGAAAAAGGGGTTACTCTGGTAACTTTTTACGCAGATTGTGTTCCACTATTTTTTTATGATCCGATGAAACAAATCATAGCGTCCTCTCATTCGGGTTGGAGGGGAACTGTAAACCAAATGGCAAAGTCTACTATTAAAGAGATGCAAGAGCTTGGTTCAAATCCATCTGATATTTTGGCTGGGATTGGCCCTTCAATTTGCGGTGACTGCTTTGAAGTGGATTTTGCCGTGGCAGATGAATTTTTACAAAAGCTACCGTTTTCAAGCGCATATATTAAATCAACTGAAACGAAAAGTTATATTGACCTGAAACGAATTAACTATCAAATAATGGTCGAATGTGGTGTGTTAGAATCAAATATAGAAATATCGAATTATTGTACGATGTGCGAACCAGAATTATTTTATTCGCATCGAGGAATGGGAAATAGCCGTGGTAGTCTGGCGGCATTTATGGAGTTGTTATAATGATTATCAAAGTCGAAGAAAATAGCATCGCTTGGGAAATGGATATTGAAGCGGGCGACGAACTTTTAAGTATAAATGGTCAAACGGTTATTGATGTTTTTGATTACAGATACTTAATAAAAGATGAGTACTTGGAAGTGGAAATCAAAAAAGCAAATGGTGAAATTTGGGAATTGGAAATAGAGAAGGACGAGGATGAGGAACTTGGAATCGTTTTTGAGACAGGGCTTATGGATCGAGCAAAGTCATGTTCCAATAAATGTATCTTCTGCTTTATTGACCAACTTCCTAAAAACATGAGAGAAACCTTATATTTTAAAGACGATGATTCTAGGTTAAGTTTTTTGCAAGGCAACTATGTCACGCTAACAAATATGAAAGACTTGGATCTTGATAGAATCGCATTTTATCATTTGTCTCCTATCAATATTTCTGTACATACAGTTGACCCAAAACTCCGTGAGTTCATGCTAAAAAATAAAAACTCGTCTAAAATTTTAAAACAAATAGAAAAGCTATGTACAGCAAATATTGAAATGAACTATCAAATTGTGCTTTGTAATGGCATTAACGATGGCGAAAAGTTAGACGAAACCATTGAAGCATTAAGCAAATTTATTCCCAAAGGTCGAAGCCTTTCAGTTGTTCCTGTTGGAATTAGCAACTTTAGAGAAAATCTTTTTCCGCTTCAACCATTCTCAAAGGAAGATTCCACTCAAGTGATCAATCAAGTGCATCGCTGGCAAGAAAAGCTTTTAAAGAGTCATGAAACTGCTTTTGTGTTTGCTGCTGATGAATTTTATTTAAAGGCAGAGCTTGAAATTCCAAAGGCGAGTGCATACGAAGATTTTCCGCAAATTGAAAATGGAGTAGGCATGCTTGCCCTTTTTGAAAATGAGTTTATACAAGAACTTAACAAGTTGAAAATTGAAAAACTTGATGGAGAAAGAAAAATAACTGTAGTGACAGGTGCGGCAAGTTATAAATTTATGACTAAATTGTCAGAAATGTTGATGAATAGAGTTTTAGGAATTGACATTCGTGTTGTTTTAGTGGAAAATGTATTTCTAGGCGAACATATCACAGTATCGGGTCTTTTAACAGGAAGAGATATAATGGATACCTTAGAAAAAAATAGAAGTGTGCTGGGTGAGTTAATTTTATTGCCTAAGAATTTATTGCGGAGCGAAAGCGACGTGCTCTTAGATGATATTAAAGTTAATGACATCGAAAATAGATTTGGCGTGAAAGTGATTGCCGTTGAAATTGACGGAGCTAAATTTGTTCAGCAAATAGTGAGAGGAGTTTAAAAATGCCAAAACCAATTGTGGCAGTAGTAGGTCGACCTAATGTTGGAAAATCGACATTATTTAATAAATTAGCAGGAGAACGTATTTCCATCGTGGAGGATTCCCCTGGAGTAACAAGAGATAGAATTTATGCGGAGGCTGATTGGCTTAGCCATCAGTTTACACTAGTTGATACAGGCGGACTTGAGCCGGAAACAGATGACATTATCATGAAGCAAATGTTTAGACAGGCAGAACTTGCCATGGATACCGCTGATGTGATTATGTTTATTGTTGATGTAAAAACTGGCCCGCTTGACGCAGATGTTCAAGTGGCAAATATACTTAGAAAAACAAAGAAGCCAATTGTTCTGGTTGTAAACAAAGTGGATGATATGCGTCGAGAGAATTTTGATGTGTACGAGTTTTATGCACTTGGTCTTGGTGAGCCGATTCCGATTTCTGCCGGTCAAGGCTTGGGGCTCGGTGATATGTTAGACGAACTTGTTAAACATTTTCCAGCGGAAGTTGAAGAAACAGAAGACGAAGATATAATTAAAGTTGCGATTATTGGTAAGCCTAATGTTGGCAAGTCTTCGCTTATTAATAAAATTCTTGGAGAAGAGCGTGTGATCGTAAGCGATATTCCAGGAACAACAAGAGATGCCATTGACACGCATTTTGAAAAAGATGGACAAAAATATATTTTTATTGACACAGCTGGTATGCGAAAGAAAAGTAAAATAAAAGAGAATATAGAAAAATATAGTATTGTAAGGGCAGTTGCCGCTGTTGAACGCTGTGACGTAGCTGTCCTCGTCATTGACGCAGAAGAAGGCGTTACGGACCAAGACACAAAAATTGCTGGTATCGCTCATGAGCGTGGCAAAGCTTGCATCATTGTTGTAAACAAATGGGATAAAGTCGAAAAAGACGACAAGACGATGAACAAGTTTACAAAAGAAATTGATGTGGAACTTGCTTATATGCCGTATGCACCAAAGCTTTTTGTGTCGGCAATGACTGGCCAGAGAGTTGTTAAGCTTTTTGAAATGATTCAGGCTGTATCACAAAATAGCACATTGAGAATTGCCACTGGTATGTTAAATGATGTTTTAATAGAAGCAATGGCAATGAACCAACCGCCAACTGATAAGGGAAAAGCTCTAAAAATTTATTATATAACGCAAGCTTCTGTTAAACCACCAACTTTTGTTCTGTTTGTAAATGAAAAAGAACTTTTGCATTTCTCGTATCGGAGATATATTGAAAATCAAATTAGGGAGGCTTTTGGTTTTAAAGGTACTCCTATTCATTTTGTAGTGAGAACAAGAGAAAAGAGCTGATGTTGTGGAAAGACTGCTTTGCCTTTTGATTGGATACGCACTCGGTTGTATTCAAACAGCTTACTTTGTGGGTAAAATCACAGCACGAATTGATATTAGAGAACACGGTAGCGGTAACGCCGGCACTACTAACGTTACACGTGTACTTGGAAAAAAGGCTGGGATTGTTGTTTTTGTTTTGGACATTTTAAAAGGCGTTTTGGCTTTTAATTTATGTATGTTTTTGTTTGCGGATGATATGTTTGCAAGAGATGCCGAGTTGCTTCGGTTTGGGCTTTACGCAGGACTTGGAGCGGTGATTGGTCATTGCTTTCCGTTTTACCTTAAATTTAAAGGCGGCAAGGGCGTTGCAACATCTCTTGGCGTAATTTTGTTTATCCAGTTTCCAATGGCTTGTTTGTGTTACTTGTGTGGATTTATCACCGTTTATTTTTCAAAATATATATCACTTGCTTCACTTGTAATTATGGCTGTGTTTCCGATACTAATGACCGTATTCCTTGGGTTTAACTTGGAAAATTTAATCATAGCACTGCTTTTAAGTGGTTTAATTTATTATGTGCATCGGGGAAACATACAAAGGATTATGAATGGCACGGAAAGAAAATTTAGTCTCAAATAACAGGAGGGTTTATATGCATAAAGTTGCTGTTATGGGTGCTGGCAGTTGGGGAACTGCACTTGCTTATGTACTTGACAAAAATGGGCATGAAGTTACGCTATGGTC
>JAVBKL010000064.1:0-8451 GCA_031554055.1 Eubacteriales bacterium
TTAATTGAAACAATCAAAGATTTACAGTTGAATATTTTTAATAAAGGTGTTAAAATTGGTATAACCGCTGGTGCGTCTACACCACCAGATATAATAAAGGAGGCTTTTATTACAATGAGCGAATTTGAGGGAAGTGCAAACAATCAATCATTTGAGGAGATGCTTAATGAGTCTTTAGTTACTTTACATACAGGTAACGTAGTTAAGGGTACAGTTATCAGTGTGAACAATGGCGTAGTTTATGTCGATTTGGGCTATAAGTCAGACGGCATGATTTCTCGTTCCGAATTTTCTGAAGACACTGAAATTGATCCAGCAAATGTTCTTAAACCAGGTGACGAAATTGAAGTTTTTGTTATCCGTGTAAGTGATGGAGACGGAAACGTTTTATTATCAAAGAAAAAAGTCGATTCACAACGTCATTTTAACGATTTAGAAGTTGCATTCAACAACAACCAACCTGTTGCAGGTAAAATTATTGAAATAGTTAAGGGTGGCTTAATCGCTCTTATTTGTGGAGTTAGAGTATTCGTACCATCTTCACAAATTTCAAATAGATATGTTGATGATTTGGCAGCATTTAAAGGCAAGGAATTTAACTTTAATATTATCGAATTTGATAAAGTAAAACGTAGATTTGTTGCAAGCAGAAAAGCGTTGGCTGCACAAGAGCAAAAAGACAGCAAGGTAAAAGTATTTGAGAACCTTGAAGTTGGCAAACAAGTTTCTGGCGTTGTAAGCAGAATTGTAGACTTTGGTGCGTTTGTTGACCTTGGTGGCGTTGATTGATTAATTCATATTTCCGAATTGTCATGGGCTAGAGTTAAAAAAGTGAAAGACGTTTTAAATGAAGGCGACAAAGTAACGGCTACAGTTCTTGAGCTTGACAAAGAGAAAGGCAAGATTTCTTTATCTCTCAAAGATGTAACAAGTGACCCTTGGCTAAAAGTTGTTGAGAAATACCCTGTTGGACAAATTGTTTCGGGCGAAGTTGTTAGAATGCCAAGCTTTGGTGCTTTCGTTAAATTGGAAGAGGGCATTGAAGGACTCATTCATATTTCTCAAATCTCGACTAAGCACGTTGTTAAACCAGAGGACGAGCTTAGAATTGGCGAAATTGTTGAAGTGAAAGTAACTGAAATCGACCCAACTACAAAACGCATCAGTCTTTCTAAAAAAGAAGCGTGTCCACAAGTTGAAGAAGTTGAAACAGAAGAAGCAAGCGAAGTAGTCGCTGAATAATAAAGTTCTACCAATAAAAAAACGGCAAGTGCAGATGAAACCTTTGCACTTGCCGTTTTTTACATTTTCCTAAATAAGCCAGTAACTTTGCCAACAATCGTCACATTTTTTTCGATGATGGGTTGGTACTCTGGATTTGCAGATTCAAGCCTGATGTAGTTTTTTTCACGATAAAAATATTTTACTGTTGCGGATTCGCCAATGATTGCCACAACGATGTCGCCGTTGTTGGCATCGGGTTGTTCACGAACAATAATCAAGTCTTTATCCAAAATGGAAGCATCTCTCATGCTATCGCCTTTTACGCGCAACATAAACGAACTGCCACTGCTAACATATTCGGCGGATACTGGGAAAATCGTATCAATATTTTCGATTGCATGAATGGGTTGACCCGCTGCAACACGACCCACAATTGGCAACTCTACGATTTCAACTTTGCCTTCGTAGAATGATTTATCGAGTATTTTGATGGTACGGTTTTTTGATTGTGAACGCTCGATATAACCTTTTCGTTCTAAGGAAGTTAAATGTGAATGAACAGTGGAAGTTGATGTAAGGTTAACACCGTCGCAAATTTCACGAATTGAAGGCGGATATGATTTTTGGTTAATCCAAGTCTTTAAAAACTCAAGAACTTTTGTCTGTTGGCTTGTTAATACTTCTTTCATGAGAATCCCTCCTGCACACATTATAGCATTTTTTGCGTCAAATTGCAAACGAGTGTTCTTGAAAAGTGTTGATATTTCTGATATATTAAAATAGGGTGATAAAATGAAATTTACAAGTAATCTTGAAGAATCAATGAACGCATTGACACAAAAAGGAGCTTTCTTGACAGCAAAGAGTGAAGGCTTAGTGAATACCATGACAATCTCTTGGGGATTTATTGGTATGTTTTGGGCAAAACCGATTTTTATTGTCGGAGTACGGCCACAGCGTTACACAAAAGAAATTATTGACAAGGCTGCAAGCTTCACCGTGAGTGTTCCGTTTGGTACACTGGCGGAAGAACTCAAAATTTGCGGAACAAAATCGGGCAAAGACATTGATAAAAGTACGCTTGTTGAGTTTGTACCAGCAAAAAAAGTGGATAGCCCCGTTGTTAAAGGGTGCAATATGTATTACGAATGCGAAATATTAACAGCTGATGATTTAAAAGAAGCTTTTATTCCGGAAGATATTCGCAACCGCCTTTACAAACAGGACTACCACAAATTATATTTTGGTCAAATTATTGAAACGTATGACAAAATTTAAAAACCGAGTTCTTCGCCAACCAAAATGACATGGATTCTATTTGGAAGCAGCGATGTGCGAGTGATTGCAATATTGCAACAGATACAGGCATTCGCAGTACAGTCACAACATTTGCCCCGGCTTACGCAGGGGTTATTTTTATCTAAACGCTGATTGTTGACAGGTGCTGCTGTGTTGCGTGCCCGCTTCATAGCGGCGTCGAGGTCTGGCTCAACTTTGTTCATACCCGCAATAACAATTATATTGTGAGGGCCATAGACGAGAGCTGCAACACGATTTCCAATTCCGTCAATATTGACAAGTTCGCCGTCTGAAGTAATTGCGTTTGCACTCATTAAAAAATAATCACTGTGAAAAGCCTCAAGATAAATTTTTCGTGTTTCTTCGGGTGAGGTTGCTGTATCACGATCAAGTGCCTTGTAGTTGCCGCTTCTGATTGCATCGAGTAGCCCGATTTCAATGATGCTCATAGAGCCGCCCCAAGTCACCACGCTTTCTTCTGAGATAAAGCTAAGTGCTAATTTTAGTGCGTCCTCTTTGGTTTCACAATAAAAACCGTTCATGTTTCTTTTTTTCAACCCTGAAATTACTGTAGTTGCTAGAGCTGCGTAATGCTTTTTAAATCCTGACATTTTATTACCTCCCATAAATTTTTTTTATATTATCAAGCTTACAAACAGAATTTTGTAGAATTAAATCCGCAAGGGTTATTGCCATCATGGCTTCGACAACAACAATCGCACGAGTCGCAATACATTTGTCATGTCGTCCATCAAAACTAACTTGAACGTTCTCTCTGTTTTTATTGATTGTGGGCTGAACTTTTTTGATAGTCGGCGTTGGCTTAAAAATAACTTTAACATTCAGTTCGCCGCCATCAGAAAGCCCGCCTGTTACGCCACCAGAGTTGTTGCTCATTTTTTTTATTTCATCACTCTTGTCATCATAATATAAAAAATCATTAAACTCATATCCGCTTAAATGATGAGCGTTAAACCCTTCGCCAAAAGAAATTGCTTTTACTCCGCCAACTGAAAAAATTGCCTGTGCCAAAACAGCATCGAGCTTACCAAATACAGGTTCGCCAATTCCGATTTTCAAACCTGTCGCAACGCACTCGGCGATTCCTCCAGCCGAATCATTTTCAACTAGCTCGCCGATTTCTAAAATCTTAGAGGAAATGGTGATTCCGAGTTCTGACAAAAACTGTTTAGCGATGGCACCAGCAGCAACTCTCGATACGGTTTCACGACCAGAAGCCCGACCACCACCACGGTAATCTCGGATTCCGTATTTGACTTCATAGCCTAAATCCGCATGGGACGGCCTAAATATATCTCGGTATTTTTCATAATCATGGGATCTTGCATCTGTGTTTTGCACGATCATAGAAATTGGTGTGCCTGTTGTTTTGCCTTCAAAAATTCCAGATAGAACTTGAAGGTTATCGGCTTCTGTTCGGCTTGTGGACAGTGCGTTTTCTGAATTTCGTCTCCTTGCAAGTTCATTTTGTATAAAAGGAATATCTATAGCAAGCCCAGAAGGGCAGCCGTCTACCACAACGCCTAGAGCTTCGCCGTGGCTTTCACCCCAAGTTGTTACTTTAAAGAGTTTACCAAATGTTGAGCCAGACAATCAATCACCTTCTAATTCAAATTGCTCTTGTTCTATATTATCAAAAAAAATAGTAAAATGCAAATATTGGTCTTGCATACCTTTTGTTATTATGTTAAAATGTAAGGCATTGCGAGGAGGTGGACGGTAATGAGTATAATTTATATTTTATTGTCAATATTATATATTGCAGGTTGTATCACTTTGGTAACTTTAATTTTATTACAGAAAAAGCGTGCTGGCGGTTTGGGAAGTATTGCTGGTATTGGTAATGCGGCACAGACTTATTGGGATAAAAACAAAGGTCGTTCAATAGATGGCAAGCTTGAGTTTTATTCTAAAGTTTTAGGTGCTGTTTTGGCAGTTATGACTGTTATGCTGTGTGTTATAAAGTAATAAAAATTATTGGGAGAGGGGATTGTACCTTCTCTCTTTTTGTTTTCTAAAAGTAAGTTTGAAAGAGGGTATTGAATGAAAGAAATAGAAAATGTGCAAAACAAATCACGAAAAAACATGATTTTAGACTTTATCAAAAATAAAGACTATAGACCGCTAAAGTTGAAAGAACTTGCAATCGTCTTATGTGTTCCAAAAACAGAGCGAAGCGAGTTTTACAAAGTGATCGATGAGCTTGCACTAGAAAAAGAAATCGTGATCACTTCCAAAGGAAAAATCATGCTCGAGATGGACAATTATCTTGACGGTATTTTTTTGGGAACAGGGCGTGGTTTTGGCTTTGTAACCGTTGAGGGCAAGGACGATGTTTTTATCCCACCAAATAAAACAGGCGGTGCGATTCATAAAGATGAAGTTCGCCTAAAAATAATCAGTAGCAGCCAGCGGTTAAGGCCAAACGGCAAAGCAAAAATCGAAGGCGAAGTCGTAAAAATTTTAAAGCGTGGGTTTGAGGAAATTGTTGGTGTGTATCAGAAAGATAGAAATTATGGTTTTGTCATTCCTGACGAAAAAAAGATTGGCGACGATATATATGTTCCACGTTCGAAGAGCAAAGGTGCAGTTGACGGTCATAAAGTCGTTGTGAAGATTACAAAATCCGCAGACAGCGAAAAAAATGCAGAGGGCGAAATTGTAGAAATATTGGGGCATACCAATGATCCCGGTGTTGATGTTTTAAGCATTGTTCGTCAAATGCAGTTGCCACATAGCTTTGAAGAAGAGGTCAACTTGCAGCTTGAAAAAATCCCTGATGTTGTCCTTGAGAAAGAAGCGGTTGGGCGAACAGACTTTAGAAATGAAATCATGGTTACCATTGATGGTGAGGATACGAAGGATATTGATGATGCGGTTTCTTTGAAACTTCTGCCAAACGGAAATTATTTGCTTGGGGTTCACATTGCCGATGTGACGCACTATGTAAGAGAGAACTCTCCGCTTGATAAAGAAGCGTACAAGCGTGGGACAAGCGTTTATTTGGCTGACAGGGTAATCCCTATGTTGCCTCATAAATTATCAAACGGAATTTGTTCGTTAAATGCAAATGTAGATAGACTGGCTCTTAGCTGTGTAATGGAAATTGACAGACAAGGCACCACTGTTTCACATGAGATCTGTAGCTCTATCATAAATGTAGATAGGCGTTTGACATACACAATTGTAAACGACTTGGTGACAGATGAAAACTCAAGTTATAAAGAGGAGTACGGCGAGTTCTTAGAAATGTTTATGAACATGAAAAGCCTTTCTGCTGTGCTACGAGAGAAACGTGTGAAACGTGGGGCAATTGAGTTTGATTTTCCAGAGTCGAAAATTCAAGTGGACAAAGATGGTTGGCCCATTGACATCAAGCCTTATTTGCGAAATGTAGCCACTGGGATAATTGAGGAATTTATGCTGGCAGCAAACGAAAGTGTAGCAGAAGAATTTTTCTGGCTGGAAGTTCCGTTTGTGTTCCGTTCGCATGAAGAACCGGACTCCGAGAAACTTAAAAAAATGAGTGAGTTCATCTCAAATTTTGGTTATTCGTTAAAAGGGCAGAGCGTTCACCCACGCTCGATACAGGCGTTGCTTTCTAAAATTGAAAGTACACCAGAAGAAACCATTATCAGCCGTGTTGTTTTGCGTAGCTTTAAACAGGCGAGGTATACGCCAGAGAACTTGGGTCACTTTGGACTTTCTGCAAAATATTATTGCCATTTTACTTCGCCGATTAGACGGTATCCAGATTTAGAAATTCATCGGATAATAAAGGAACATATTTCTGGAAACCTAAAAGGCAAAAGAATCGACGAGCTTAAAAAAGTTATGCCAGAAATTTGTAACAACTGTTGTTTTACAGAGAGGCGAGCAGAAAGCTGCGAGCGTGAAGTAAACTCATTGAAAAAAGCCCAGTTCATGTCTAATAAAGTGGGACAAGAGTTTGAGGGAATCATTACATCCGTTACCAGTTGGGGAATTTATGTGGAACTTCCAAACACCGTGGAGGGCATGGTATCGACCAATGATTTATATGATGACTTCTATACATTTATGTCGGATAAAATGTGTTACGAGGGTGCAAAGACCAAGAAAATTTATCGTGTGGGCGACACAGTTAAAGTTGAGTTAATAAGAGTCAATATCTTTGAGAAAAAGATTGATTTTTTGTTTATTTAAAAAAGGGTTTTCCAAATTCGTGTAGAATTATATATAGTATAATACATTTCTGAGAGGGGCTGCTGTTATGAAGTATACATTTATTAGCAAAAACACAGTTGGAACAGAAAGTCTAAAGGAAAGAGCGATTGCCAAAATTAGTAAAATTGAAAAGCTCTTGCCACAAGATGTGGACGCTACCATCAATTTTACGGTTACAAAGCAAGACCACAAGGTCGAAGTTACCGTTCCCTTGAAGACACGAACTTTGAGAGCAGAGGTTACATCGTCAGATATGTTTGCAGCAATTGACGAAGTTGCAGATGTGCTTGAGAAACAAATTCACAAGTACAAAGGTCGTCTGCACCATAAGGCGAAGAAAAACGATTTGTTTAGAGAAGAGTTTACCGCTATGTTTGCTCCAACAGAAACAGTCCTAGAAGAAACAGGCGTGAGAATCGAAAAAACAAAGAAATTTGCCTTAAAACCTATGGACGCAGAAGAAGCAGCGATTGAGCTTGAACTTCTTGGACATGACTTCTATGTATTCAGAAATGGGACAACGGACGAAGTGAACGTGATTTACAGACGTAAAGACGGAGCATTCGGTCTTATTGAACCTGAATTTTAAAAAATTGTTGCACCTCATTTTATGGGGTGCAATTTCTTGTTAAGCAGGATTTCGTCAGGGGGTTGTTTTTTTGGAGATAATTTTTGCAACAAAAAATAAAGGTAAGGCAAAAGAAATTTCTGAAATGCTTAAAGGCACAGAATTTACAGTGCTCACCATGGAAGAAGTTGGAATTGATATTGATGTGTGTGAAGACGGTTCAACATTTGAAGAGAACGCAACAAAAAAAGCCGTTGAGATCATGAGGCTTTGCAAGAAGCCTGTAATCGCTGACGACTCGGGGCTTGTGGTAGATGCTCTTGATGGAAAACCGGGCATACATTCTGCACGTTTTATGGGTGCGGATACGCCCTATACCGAAAAAAATAAAAAGATGCTTGAACTACTTGCAGACGTAAAACAGGAGAACAGAACAGCGAGATTTGTAAGCGTTGTTGTGGCGGCGTTGCCGACAGGTGAAATTTTAACCACAAGAGGAACGCTTGAAGGATTCATTGCAACTGCACAATCGGGAACAAATGGTTTTGGATATGACCCGATTTTTTATGTGCCTGAATATAACTGCACCTTAGCCGAGCTTGATTTAAAGGAAAAAAATAAAATTAGCCACAGAGGAAAAGCATTTGAGCAAATGCGTACTGAACTTGGCAAGATTAAATTGCTATAGGTGAGCAAAATGAAAATTTTAGTATTCAGTGATTCACACACAAACTCAGTCAAAATGTTGGACATTCTATCACTGCAAAAAAAAGAAACCCCAATGGTCTTGCATTTGGGCGATTGTATTGGAGATGCGGAGTTCCTTTCGAAACAGTTCCCGAATGTAACAGTACATTCGGTTTGTGGCAACTGCGATTATTCCATGGGAAATGATATTGAAAAGACAATTTTAGTCGGCGGTAAAAAAATATTAATCACGCATGGACATAAGTATTATGTCAAGATGGATTACAACAGAATCGTTTATGCTGCTTTAGAAAAAGAGGTGGACATTTGTTTGTTTGGACACACCCATATTCCAACTCTGTTTTATGAACAAGGAATTGTATTTATGAATCCAGGCAGCATTGCCCAACCGAGATCACAAGAATATCCATCTTATGGTGTTTTAG
>JAVBKL010000122.1:0-29269 GCA_031554055.1 Eubacteriales bacterium
CGCCAAAATTTTGCCTGTGGACGGTTCCATGACGACTGCCGCTGATTTATTGTTGCCAAGCCCATTACCGATTAGCTCTTGCAGTTTTAAATCGACGGTTAGGTTTACGCTATTGGAGATAACAGGTTCTTTGAAAATTAAATTACGCATACGCTGAACCACTTCTGCGTGTGGGCTTTGCAGTTCAAAATTATATTTAGACTCAATCCCCGATTTGCCCATGTCAACCGTTCCCACGAGATGCGAAAACAATTTCGGGTACGGATACTTCCGTTTGTCCTCCACTGTTTTTGCCAAAACATTTTCATTCCTGTCAAGAATTTGCCCACGCACCACGGTTTTGTCAATGAGTTTTAGCCTTGGGTTATACGAGTTTGTCACGATTTCTTTGCTGTCCACCAATATAAACTTGCCAAGGAAAAAAACAAGGCAAGCAAACAGCAGAAAGAACAAAAAGAAAATCTGTCTAATGTTTCGCTTCATTTCATTCATATCCATTCTCCTCGCTATAGTAAGAGAAGATCCACTGCAAAATTCCAATCATTAAAAAGCTCACGATGATGGAACTGCCGCCGTAACTAATCAGTGGCAAGGTTACGCCAGTGAGTGGAATGAGTTTGATTACGCCGCCAAGAATTAAGAAACTTTGAAACGCAAGGATACAAGTAAACCCAGCCGCAAGCAGGGAGTAAAAACCCCTTGTCGAGCGAAGAGCAATGTGCACACCCCGATAAAAAACAACAAGCATGACCGCAATGAGCGAAATGGCAAACAATCCGCCAAACTCCTCACAAATCGCCGCAAAAATAAAATCACTTTCCACAATCGGGATAATATTGGGCGTGCCACGGGTAAGACCGCTTCCCCAAATGCCCCAAGTTCCGATGGCAAACAGACTTTGCACAATTTGATAACCGCCTGTGTCAATATCCGCAAAAGGATTTTGCCAAGCAGCAACCCTCACTTGTATATGGTCGAAAAATCTATACGCAAGCACCGATGCCCCACTCGCCGCCACAAATCCACTGGCAAACAAAAAGACATTCCCTGTAGCGATATACAGCACGGACATGAACGTCATAAAGAAAATGAGTGCACCACCCAAGTCTTTTTGAGCCACCAACGCAGCAACAAAAGCGACACTGGCAAGTGTTGGAAAAATCAAACTGGAAATGGTATGTTTTTTTCGAAGCACCGACGCCAAATAAAACACGAACAAGAACTTTACAAATTCGGACGGTTGAAACGCAAAGCCACCAATGTCAATTCGGTTGATTGCTCCAAGATGCATCTTGCCCAAAACAAACGGCGAGATAATGAACACAAAACCAAGCAGCAAATAAAATAGTTCGAGCATTTCAAAACGTGGGATTAGTTTCAGCAAAAACGGAATCGTGAGTGCCATAAACAACCCAACGACAAACCAAATGAGCTGTTTTTCGGCGGAGGCAGGCTTGATTCTCTGGAGCATAATCAGCCCAATGTCAAGCAAGAAAAAGACACTGTTCCACAGAAGATTACAACTGTTTTTATAGACTCGCTTTGATAAAAACCACGCCAAAATAAAAAAAGCAAGCCCAAGACCGCCAACCGCAAGAGTTCTTAAATTGAAAGAATTAGAATCTGGCGTATACGAAAGAATCGCATACGCCAAGATATGTGTTAAAATTAAAGTAACCCGTTGATTAAAAATTCTTGCCCTCATATCTATCGAGATAATTTCTCGCTCGCCAAGAACATATAGCAACCCTTGAAACAGGAAATATATTATTAAAAAGACGAACAAAAATCGACTTACGAGTACAAAAAGAGCAAACATATTATTCAACACCTCTAAAGAAATGCCCATAAGTCGCATTCACTTCTGGAACATTCATGAGTTTATTTGTTCTTGCCAATTTGTAGTTATTAATCGTTTCCAAAACTTCGTGTGCGTTTTCTCTGGTAAACATAAGCCTAAGAAATGTGCAACTAAGCGGCAACAACTCATGGAATTTATTCACCATGCTTAAACATTTGCTGTTTAATATTTGAACCGTACAGGACTCGCAATCTCTGATGATTGGGAACTCCATGTCCTTTTTATCTTTAATATGATACGTGCCTGTTGTGTTTTTCATGCTACAAAATTGCCCCGAACCTTTTTCGGCCAAATACAGTCCGACTGGGCATTGGCGTGTTGTCATAAGCGGCAAGTTTCCATACACCAAGATTTCACAGTTCTCGCTTGCGACTGATTTTAACTCGTCCACATTGAGTTCGGGCGACAGCGTGATGCAGTTTCCGTACTCGGATAAGTAATCACGAGAAAGTTCGTTCGTTACGTTAAAGGTGTAGTCAATCACAACTTCACGGTCTTGGCAAAGCTCAATTTGAGAAAGTGTTCTCACCAAGAAGCCGTCCACATTTTTAATCTTGTTAAAGAAGTCATATTCTTTTTCACAGTTTGGAAGTGCCGCAAACAACTGGACTTCGTTTTCTTTTGCCAAATCCAAGAACACATCGACGCCGTCTAGGATTTCTTTCTTACATTCAAAATAAACTCGGTATGGCTTTGCCTTGATTGCCGCAATCAGTTGTTCCTTTGTACTCACAAGCACCGTAATTTGCTTTTCGTTTAACACAACCTTGGGGCGTTTTAAGTACAATTCTTCGTCTTCCACTTTCCTCTTGAAAGAACGTACCAAAACGGTTTCAAAGTCCTCGGTTGCCCGTCGCCTAAGTTCATTGATGACTTTCATATCAACGAATATATTTTCGTCCATGATGACTTCTTTGAAGTCAATGGTAAACGGCGTTTGCCCCGTTTTTTTCAGTTGTTGAGTCAATCTTTCTTCGCTCAACGGTTGATTCTGCGAAGCTTGAACGTCCTCGCCCGTGTACTCTTTTTTGAGGTCGCCATGAGACAACACAAGTTTGAGCGGCTCACCGAGTTTTGCGGTTACGCTGCCAGAAATTTCAAGTTTCTTTGCTGTACTTAACGCAAGTCTTTTTAAATGATCCGAAAGTCTCTTGTCAAAAGATTTGTACACCTTGTCGCCTTTTGAGATATTGCCCTCAATGGTTACGACCACCATTGAACCTGCCTCAGCTGGAATCTTTGAATTAAAGTTTGTGCCTGTATGTGGCTCGGTCTGTGTCCAAATTTCTATGCCGTCACCACCAATCAACGTGTCGGTGAGCGAAATGGTGCATTTTTTCATAGAAGGAATGTAATTCACAACCTCGCCGATTAAAACGCCTGAACTCTTTGGCGTTTTGGTACTCATCATATCGGGCGATGAATGTGTTTTAAAGTAGCCGTTATTAAAACTTCCGCCACGGTTAAACACTTGGGTTAAATCTTTGATTGTCTCTGTCGGAATCGCTGTGTCGCCTGTTTCAATTCGGTCAAGCTGTTCACGGTAGGATTTTACTGCCAGTGCCACGTACTCTGGGCTTTTCATTCGCCCCTCAATTTTTAAGGAGCTTACGCCAGACGCTACGATTTCATCCAAAATATCTAGCGTCATCATATCTTTTGGGCTTAACAAATAGCCGTCTCGCACTTTTTTATTGTCTGCATACAGCTCGTAGTTTTGTCGGCATGGTTGTGCACATTTGCCACGGTTTCCGCTTCGTCCGCCAATCATGGAACTTAACAAGCATTGTCCCGAATACGAAAAACACAAAGCACCATGCACAAACACTTCTGTTTGAATCCCCGCTTTGATTGTTTTTTCAATTTCTTCAAGCGAAGTTTCTCTCGCCATAATCACACGGGTAAATCCGTTCTTAATCAAAAACTCTGCGTCTGCACAAGTTTTTGCTGTGAGCTGAGTACTGGCGTGAATCGGAATCTCTGGAAAGAAATCCCTGATGTAAAAAGCAGTTCCTATATCCTGCACGATAAATGCATCCGCACCGCCTGCAAGCATCTTTTTGCAAAAATTATTTAGCTCGCCGAGCTCACTGTTTTTGTACAGCGTGTTGATGGTGATGTAAACCTTAACGCCTCTTGCGTGGCAATAATCAATCGCCGCAATGATTTCCATATCACTAAAGTTGGTTGTTGCAATTCTTGCATTAAAGTTTTTTCCGCCCAAATATACAGCGTCACAACCATTGTTCACCGCAGCAAACAAACTTTCCATGCTTCCGGCTGGTGCTAGTAATTCGGGTTTATTCATTTGATAACAACTCGACATATTCGTTCAACTCCTGACTAACTTTGGCAAGCTCCAAACGCAATCTATCAATTTCGTCACGCTCTTTAAATAAATCGTCTGCCATGTTCACATATAAAAGCATTCTAAACAACGGGGAGTCTGTTTGTAGTCCCCGCTTGCTGTCTGCAATTTCTTTCACTTTGCTGTCAATATAATCCGCAATCTTTTGATAATACGCCGCATTTTCTCGTCCAGAAAGCTTTACAGTTTCGCCTAAGATTCTTACCTCGACGGTGTTTCTTGACTCTGCGGAATTATTGTCACTCACAGATTGGCACCTCCATTAAGTAACCTTCCGAAGTTCTTGCCAAATTCCAAGCATTCTTGTTTTTGCTCGTCTGATGGTCTAAACGCAATTTTTAGCGGTTCGATTGGTGTCTTCATTTTCAGTTGCTTGAGCCTTGCGGAAATATTACCAACCGCCTCGCCGCTCCAACCATACGAGCCAAACGCTCCTGCAAATTTGTTTCTATGAATTATCGGGTTCAAATGTACAAGCAACTCAAGAATCGGTGGCAATGCATCGCCAATCAAAGTTGGTGAGCCAAGCAAAATGCAATCTGCCGAATCCATTTCTGCGAGCACGTCCGCCTTCTTTGCTTCCACCATGTCAAACAGGGAAATATCCGCATTCACCTCTGTAGAAATTCCTGCGGAGATGAGTTCCGCCATTTGTTTGGTGTAACCATACGCCGAAACGAACGCAACCACAACTTTTGGACGCTCGTTTTTCACAGGCGTTGCCCATTCACGGTACATGTCGAGATACTTGCTCACGTTCTCACGAATGACAGGGCCGTGTCCGCAGCAAATCGTTTCAATTTCGAGATGCTTAATTTTATCCAGAGCGTTTAAAACCGATGGCTTAAACGGTCCCATGATGCAATCGAAATAATATTTGTATGCATCGGTAAAGTCGTCTTTAATTTTGTCGTTGAACACATTTTCATTGCAATAGTGGCAACCAAACGAGTCGCAAGTGAAAATGGTCTTGTCCTCTTTCACATACGTGTACATGGTGTCTGGCCAGTGAAGCAGTGGCACCACAAAAAACTGCATGGTTTTGTCGCCAAGGCTAATCTCGTCGCCGTCTTTTACCGCAATATGTTTAAAGTCGCAGTTCACAATTTCTTTGAGGAACTTAATTGCTGTTGCTGTGCCAACTACTTCCGCTTTTGGGCAGAGTTCAAGCAGCTTAACCAACGCACCGCTATGGTCAGGCTCTGTATGGTTTACTACAATATAATCAATGTCCGCAGGATTGCAACAGCTTGTGAGTCTTGCATAAAATTCGTCCCAGAAAGTGATTTTCGAAATCTCGAACAGAACCGTTTTTTCGTTTGATTTCAAAACATATGAGTTGTAAGTAGTTCCGTGCTCCGTGTACATCACTATGTCAAAAACTCTTATATCAAAGTCGAGAGCTCCGACCCAATTTATATCTTTTTTAACTTCTAATGCCTTCATGTGAATTATCCCCTTTATAAATTAATGTCTCTGATGCTATCTCCTATGATACCACAAACCTGTAATTTTTAAAACATTTTAATTACTGCTTGACAAAAAACTTATGTTTAACATATCATTACGTAAATATATTATAACAAACAACTGGAAGGGGTTTTTATATGAAAAATATGGGGCTAAATGAAGTTCGTGAGAAGTTCCTTGCATTTTTTGAAAGTAAAGAGCACTTACGTATGCAAAGTTTTCCGCTTGTGCCGAGAAACGACAAGAGCCTTTTGTTAATCAACTCTGGCATGGCTCCACTAAAACCGTATTTTACCGGACAGGAAGTTCCGCCAAATAAACGTGTTACGACTTGCCAAAAATGCATCCGCACAGGCGATATTGAAAACGTTGGAAAAACTGCCCGCCACGGAACCTTTTTTGAGATGCTTGGAAACTTCTCGTTTGGCGACTATTTTAAAGAAGAGATTATTCCTTGGTCGTGGGAGTTCTGCACCGAAGTGATGGAAATACCTAAGGACAAGCTCTATGTTTCTGTGTATCTTGAGGACGATGAAGCATTTGATATTTGGGAGAAGAAAGTCGGCATCCCAAAAGAGAGAATTTTTAGAATGGGCAAAGCAGATAATTTTTGGGAAGTGGGTTTAGGCCCTTGTGGCCCTTGCTCCGAAATTTATTTTGACCGTGGCGAAAAATACGGCTGTGGCAGTGAGAGCTGTACGGTTGGATGCGACTGCGACAGGTACATGGAATTTTGGAACTTGGTCTTTACGCAGTTTAGTAAAGAAGAAGATGGAACGTATGCAAAACTTGCCTTTCCAAACATCGACACAGGCATGGGACTGGAACGAATGGCTACTATGATGCAAGATGTGGACTCCATTTTTGATGTGGACACCATCCGTGCCGTTCGTGAGAATGTTTGCACACTAGCCAATGTAGAATACAAATCTGACGCAAAAAAAGATATTTCGATCCGTGTGATCACCGACCATGTTCGCTCCGTGACGTTTATGACGGCTGACGGTGTGTTGCCATCAAACGAAGGCCGTGGTTATGTCCTCCGTAGACTTTTAAGACGTGCGATTCGCCATGCAAAACTGCTTGGCATCAACAATAAATTTGTGACGGATATTTGCCAAGTGGTGATTGACAACTCACACGAAGCTTATCCCGAATTGCTTGAGAAAAAAGATTATATCTTCAAAGTTCTTTCTGTGGAAGAGAACCGTTTCTTTGAAACGCTTGACACTGGCATGGAAATGATTAAGGACTTAATCACAAAATTAAAATCCGAAAACGAGAACGTTGTCAGCGGCAAAGATGCGTTTAAGATGTACGACACTTACGGATTCCCGATTGACCTCATGAAAGAAATTCTTGAAGAAAGTGAAATGACAACCGACGAGAAAGAGTTTTACGAGGAAATGGATGCACAACGCAAACGTGCTCGTGCGGCTCGTGAAGAAAGCAATTACATGGGTGCGGAAGAAACGGTTTATAACCAGATTGACACAGCACTTGTTTCTGAATTTTTGGGATACGATGTGTTTGACGCCGATGCTAAAATTATTGCCATCGTAGCTTCTGGCGAACTCGCAGGCGAAGCGGTTGCAGGGCAAGAAGTTTCAATCATTCTTGACCACACTCCTTTTTATGCAGAAAGCGGCGGTCAAACAGGCGACAACGGAAAAATCGTTTGCGGAAAAACCACCATCAACATTTCGGACTGCATTAAAGTTGTGGGAAACAAAATTGCTCACATCGGGATCGTTGCTTGCGGCAGTGTAAAACTCGGCGATACCGTTACGGTTTCTGTGGACAAGGCTCACCGTCTTTCTTCTGCTCGTAACCACACCGCAACTCACCTTTTACAAAAAGCATTACGCGCGGTCTTGGGCAATCACGTGGAGCAATCTGGTTCTTACGTTTCCTCGGAGCGTTTGCGTTTTGACTTTACACATTTTGCGGCAATGACAGCCGATGAGTTGCAAAAAGTAGAAGAGCAAGTAAACGAGAAAGTTCTCGAGAGCTTGGACGTTGAGATTTGCGAAAAAGATATTGACGACGCTAGAAAAATGGGAGCAACGGCTCTCTTCGGCGAAAAATACGGAAAGACTGTTCGTGTCGTAAATGTGCTCGGTTATAGCATTGAGCTTTGTGGCGGAACGCACTTGAGTAACACCGCACAAGTTGGCAGCTTTAAAATATTATCCGAATCAGGCGTTGCCGCTGGTGTTAGAAGAATCGAAGCATTGACAGGCAAACAAGCTCTTACTTATTATCGTGAGCTTGACGAAAAAATAAATGCGGTTGCAGTGGCTTTAAAAGCAACACCAACCACCATTCTTCAAAAGGCTAACGCAATGGTTGAGCAAAGCCGCACACTTTCGCAAGAAATTGAAAAGCTAAAATCAAAAGCCGCATTGGGTATGCTCGATGAAATTTTGGAAAACAAAACCGAATTGAACGGCTTAACTGTTGTCACCGCCGTTGTTGCTTCTATGGAAGCCGATGCACTGCGTAACCTTGGCGATATGCTAAAAGACAAATTGCAATCAGGCGTTGTCGTTCTCGCATCCGACACAGACGGAAAAGCACAGCTCGTTGCGATGGCGACTGACGATGTTGTAAAACGTGGTGTACACGTGGGCAATGCCATCAAAGAAGCCGTTGAGTTGCTCGGTGGAAAAGGCGGCGGACGCCCCAACATGGCACAAGCCGGCGGACGTGATGTTTCAAAAATGGCAGAAGCACTTGATAAAGCAAAAGAAGTGTTGGCAAAACAAATTTAATCCATATAGTTTTAAAAAGAGTTGTTGCGATTGATTATGCGACAACTCTTTTTTATAAATTTTTCCGAACAAATGTTTGACAATATATTATTTTTGTATTATAATGACTTTAATAAATTTTAGGAGGACTTGCACATGGCCGAACCGTCTGTAATGGACAAACTTCAAATTTTAACCGATGCCGCCAAGTACGATGTTGCTTGTACTTCAAGCGGTGTGGAACGCACAGGCGTAAAAGGTGCAATCGGCAGCACAGCCGCCGCTGGGATCTGCCACAGTTTTTCCGCCGATGGACGCTGCGTTTCGCTCCTTAAAGTTCTGCACACCAACATCTGTATTTATGATTGCAAATATTGTGTCAACCGCTGTTCCAACGACATCCCTCGTGCGGCTTTTACATCCGAAGAACTCGCCGAGCTTACCATCAATTTCTATAAACGCAACTACATCGAGGGGCTTTTTTTAAGCTCCGCCATCATAAAAAGTCCGACGCACACAATGGAACTACTCTACCGCACCCTTGACCTTGTTCGCAACAAATATAAATTTAATGGGTACATTCATGTCAAGGCAATCCCTGGGGCAGACATTGACCTCGTAAAACGCACCGGTCTGCTCTGTGACCGCATGAGCGTAAACATTGAGCTGCCGTCCGAAAACAGTTTAAAGCTGCTTGCTCCTGATAAAAGCAAAGCCTCCATACTTTTGCCGATGTCAACTGTGAAGCAAGGCATTATACAGTCCAAGGACGAGCTGACCGTTTATAAAAATGCACCAAGCTTTGTTCCAGCTGGGCAGAGCACACAGTTAATCGTGGGGGCAACGCCCGAGAACGACGGAAAAATTGTAGCTCTCGCCCAAGGTCTTTATGATCGCTTTAAACTCAAACGAGTTTTTTATTCGGCATTTAATCCTGTCCCTCGTTCGATTAGTTATCTGCCGACGGCAAGACCTCCCCTTCTCCGTGAACACAGGCTGTACCAAGCCGATTGGCTCATGCGGTTTTATGGGTTTCGGGGCAACGAAATTATTTCAGACGAAAATGAAAACCTCAACTTAAACATGGACCCGAAATGCCAATGGGCGATTAATAATCTTCATCTCTTCCCTGTGGAAATCAATCGTGCCGACAGGGAGACGCTCCTTCGTGTGCCAGGCATCGGCGTTCGCTCCGTTTATAAAATTATGACGGCTAGGCGAGCTGGCAATCTACACTTTGACAATCTCAAAAAAATGAATATCGTGCTGAAGCGAGCCAAATATTTTATCACTTGCAGTGGACGAATGATGCAACCCACAAAACTCAACCAAGACTACTTAAATATTGCGTTATCAGAAAATAAAATCGACGAGCACTACGAGCAAGTGAGTTTGTCACCCGAAATGTTAAGCCCCGAGCTTTTTGCAAAAAAACAGGCGTACATAAAGGAGGAGACGGTGAAATGCATAACGGGGGAGATGTAACCGTTATTTTCGACGGCAGCTTTGAAGGCTTGCTCACCATTATTTTTAAACGGTATTACGAAAAGCTGTTTCCCACAAGAATCGTTGAACAAGATTTGTTTCAACAAAAGCTTGGCGAGTTGTACATCACCGTGGAAACCAACCCCGAACAATCCGAACGTGTGTACGGTGCCATTGTTAAAATTGGCGAAATCGTATCACAACATGTGTTTCGTGCGTTTACCTCGCCAAACCCCGACAGGTTTATGGATATTTTTAATTACATCATTCTTGCGTTTGAAAAGAAGAGAAGTGTTGACAATTACCAAAAACTTGATTATGTTTTAAGTGTACATAAAATGTCGTCGTATGCTGGCATGGAAGTGCATAAGCTTACAGGCTTTGTTCGGTTTGGCGAGTCTGTCACAGGGATTTTATATTCAGAAATTGCCCCTGTGAACGACGTACTGATTATGGTGGCACAGCATTTTACAGACCGATTGATTTCGCATTCTTGGATTATCCACGATGTAAAACGCAAGAAAGCGGCGATTTATGATACCAACGAACTGATGATTGCCGAGACAAACGGCACCGTAAACATCGAGTTTACAAAAGACGAAGAACAATATGAAAAGCTCTGGCGTGAATTTTTAAACACCATCGCCATCAAAGAACGTGTGAACCTAAAACTGCAACAACAGTTCTTACCGCTCCGCTACCGCCCCTATATGTCGGAGTTTAAAAGCATTTAGCATGTGGTATACTTAACTATTAACCCAAGGAGGTTTTACATTTGGAAAAACTAAAAGCACGTGAAGAAATTGACAGCAAATTAAAGTGGAGACTGGCAGATATTTATGAGACAGAGGATCTTTGGCAAAATGAATTTGACGATTGTATAAAAAGCCTTGTTGACCTTGCAAAGTTTCAAGGCACATTATCGAACGGATATACGTTGCTCGATTGTTTAAAACTTTGCCATAACATCTCCCTCAAGGTGACAAGGCTTTATTCCTACGCAACCATGAAACATCACGAAGACATGGATCTTCCGAAGTACCAAGCCTTGCACGATAAAGCAAACGGATTGAACGTTAAGTTTGGTGCGGCGTCGTCCTTTATCGAACCAGAGATTCTAACCATCAGTGAAGAAAAAATCAAACAGGTCATTCTAACCGAGCCTGTGTATAAACATTATTTGATCGATTTATTACGAGGAAAAGCTCACATCCTTTCAAACGAGATGGAAGAGCTTTTGGCCAACGCCAGTGAAATTGCGGGGGCTTCTGACACAACTTTCTCCATGCTCACCAACACAGATATGAACTTTGGCACAATCACCGACGAAAACGGAAACACCGTTGAGCTTACTCGTGGCAGATTCATGTCATTTTTGCAATCCAAAGACAGACGTGTGCGAGAAGAGGCCTTCAAGGGATTTTATAAGCAGTTTCTTGCACACAAAAATACTTTGGCGGCAACACTTAGCGGCTCGGTAAAAGGCGATGTATTTTTTGCACGCACAAGAAAATATCCGTCTGCACTCCATGCATCGCTTTTTCAAAGCAATATTGACAAAGCCGTGTATACCAATTTAATCAAAGTAGTCAACGATAACTTACACCTCATGCACAAATACATCAAGCTCCGCAAAGAACGTTTGGGTGTTGATGAGTTGCATATGTACGATTTATATACCCCGATTGTGCTAGAAGCGGATACTTCCGTTTCTTTTGAGGACGCAAAGAATATAACGCTCAAGGCTCTTGCACCAATGGGTCTTGATTACATGAAAGTGGTCGAGCATGGTTTTGAAAACAATTGGATTGATGTGTATGAAACCCCAAACAAACGTGCTAGTGCTTATAGTTGGGGCTTGTATGGCACGCACCCATTTATCCTCTTAAACTTTGATGACACCATCAGTGATATGTTCACACTGGCACACGAAATCGGCCACGCCGTACACAGCCATTACACCGACAACACGCAACCTTTTATTTATGGCAGTTATTCAACCTTTGTCGCCGAGGTGGCATCCACCGTCAACGAAGCTCTTTTGTGCCAACACTTGCTAAACACCTTAACCGATAAAACACAGCTCAACTACATCACCAATCATTTTCTCGAACAGTTTCGCACGACGCTGTTTAGACAAACCATGTTTGCGGAGTTCGAACTCATCACACATGAGATGGTTGAGTCTGACGAAGCCTTGACCGTTGAAACTCTTTGCAAAATTTATCACGACTTAAATGTGAAATACTATGGGCCTGATATCGTTGTAGATAGCGAAATCGACATGGAATGGGCGAGGATTCCCCATTTTTATGATGCGTTTTACGTTTTTCAATATGCAACAGGCATGTCGGCGTCATTGGCGTTTGCCGATAAAATTCTCAAAGAGGGCGAGTCGGCTGTGACGCTTTACACCGAGTTTTTAAAAAGCGGCTGTTCCGATTACCCGATTGAAGTGCTTAAAAAAGCCGGCGTCGATATGTCCTCATCCGAGCCGATTGAAGCTGCCATGAAGAAGTTTGGCGAGCTCATTGATAAAATGATTCAACTGTAGGCAATTTAAAAACAAAGGGGGATTCACATGAGCGACTGTATTTTCTGTAAAATTATGAGTGGGGAGATTCCTAGTTACAAAGTTTTTGAGGACGACGAGTTCCTAGTCATTCTTGATCGCTTTCCATCTAAACTTGGGCATATGCTGATTTTACCTAAACAGCATGTGGCAAATGTTTACGAAATCGACGAAGAACTTGGGGCAAGGCTCTTTAAACTGGCAATCCAATATGCAAAAAAACTCCGTGAAGTCCTTGGCTGTGACGGCGTGAATATTCTGCAAAACAACGGTGAAGTGGCTGGGCAAACACTGTTTCATTTTCATGTACACGTTATTCCAAGATATGAAAATGACACCATACAAATGGGTTGGACACCCACTGATCCTCCAAGTGAAGCGTTTGAAAGGATTTTGAAATTGCTATAAAATCGGGAGGGGTGCATGTTGAGTAACATAACACACGAAATTGTTAAAGACGGAAACATCGAGCAATGCCGAGATTTATGCAACGAACTCATGGCTTTCCAAAAATCACAAGCGGTCATTGCTCCCGAGGCGTTTGACTCCATGAATTTTGAGACAAGGCTAAAAACCAGTTTCGAGAACGCTTTGCAGAAACAACTTATCGTGATAAAAGATAACGGCCTGCCTGTGGGATATGTTTTTTCTTCCATTGAAAGTATATCGGGCGGCGATAAAAGTTCTATCCCTGATTGGGCACCAGTAAGCGAGGGGCAGACCGTTTTGGGATTTTATCCAGACTGGGAGGAGCTGCCTGGCAAGGTTGGCTGTTTGAATCACTTGTATTTTCGCCCCGAATATAGGGGCTTGGGATTTGGCTCAAAATTGCTTGAGGTGGCATTGGAATGGCTTGAGGGCTTTGACGATGTGCCGATGACTTTTGTTTATGTTTCAAACGGAAATGATTATGCGTTGGATTTTTATTTAAAGCATGGATTTACTTATAGCCATGATGTGTTTGGCGGATTTATTAAAGCGGCGTTTAAACGCAAATAAAAAAGGGGCTATGCCCCTTTTTTATTCCGCCCAGTTGTGCCACACGTTTTGCACATCGTCCTCTTCGTCCAATAAATCAAGCAGCTTGTTCATTTTTTTTAGGTCTTCGTCTGTCGTAAGTTCCGCCCATGTGGAAGGTACTTTTGTGACTTCCGCCGAGACCATCTCAATTTTTGCGGCTTCGAGGGCTTCACGCACCCCAGAGAAATCATCAGGCTCGGTTAGAATTTCATATCCCAAATCCTCTGTAACAAAATCCGACGCACCTGCTTCTAACGCCATCGTCATCAGCTCGTCCTCATCATAGCCTAGTTCTCGTTCGACCATGATCACACCACAGTCTTCAAACAAAAACGACACGCAGCCGCTTGTGCCCATGTTGCCATTGCCCTTTGTAAACGCATTGCGAACATTCGCCGCCGCACGGTTGCGGTTATCTGTTAACACCTCAACGATTACGGCAACACCGTTTGGCCCATAACCTTCATAAAAAATCTGCTCGTAGTTGACAGCACCCAAGTCTCCTGCCGCTTTCTTTATGTTTCTGTCAATGGTGTCGTTTGGCATATTGCTCGACTTCGCTTTTGAGATGACGTCCTTTAACCTGCTGTTTGAGCTTGGGTCGGCTCCCCCCGCTTTTACAGCAATCGCAAGTTCCCGCCCAAGCCTTGTAAATATTTTGCCACGCATGGCATCATTTTTTTGCTTTTTATGTTTGATGTTTGCAAACTTTGAATGACCAGACATTTTAAACCCTCCGAAATAATTTATTATTAACCCATTATAATTGCTTTTGGCAAAAAAATAAACATAGACTTGAAAAAAAATTGTAGTTGCTGTATAATATGATTGCGATTATGTATTCGTAGCTCAGTCTGGATAGAGCGATCGCCTCCTAAGCGATAGGCCGCTGGTTCGATCCCAGTCGAGTACATCTGATTTTAAAAGGTTTGAGACATGTTTGTCTTAAGCCTTTTTTGTTTGCTCGGTAACAAAAAAGCCTACCCGAAGGGTAGACCTTTCATCGTTAGTCACTTTGATTTTGGTTTCTTTCCCATTTCTAAGTAGTAAGTTTTTATGCTGTCAAACAGTTCACCAACAAGAGTTTCAAGTTCTTTCATTACTAGAAGTTTAGCCTGTGGTCCTTTTGTGTTTTTATATTTTGAAACTGCGTCGTCAATCATTATCGTTTTCTGAAACAATTTTTGATAAAAAGCCTCGTCAAAAAATCGATAGAAATAAATTTCATTTCGGAATTGTGCCAAACTAGCCACAAATTTCGTTTGGTCAAAATTCGTTACTTCAAGCAAGCCCTGTGCCATCTGATATAAATTGCCTTCAATCACTTTTTCAAATGTCTTTTCAAATATTTTGATGAGCATATTCTTTCTTGTAGAGTGAACCATCAAGTCATAGGTACGCCACGAGATTACAAAGGTAGCAAACAACATAGCCACCGAGCCATATATATAAATATAATCACTAACGGTTTTCATGGACTCACCCTTTACAACGCCATCATCAAGTGCTTATAAATTTTTTCAACTACTTCCGTGTTCTCCGAATAAAAACTCATGTGCAAAAGCAAACTGTCTTTGCCCTTTAACTCAACAAACTCTGCAATAAATCCTTGAATAAACGATGGTGCAACAAACTCAACATAGCTTGGAAAAACAATAATATTCTCATTTTCTGCCATCATTTTATCCCTAGCTTGCTCTTGATAAATCTTATGTCCATAGGGATTTCCTGCTAAAGTCGTGAGTGTTCTGTCTAGTTTTAACTCAATTTTCACTTGTTCCATACCATACACCACCTTGTATCAAATTTCAATAATCAACTGAAAAACCACACCTGGTATATACAAAGAGCACCTATCAATTATAACTTCTGACGGCAAACTCTGATAATAATCATTGTTTTCATTAAACCCAACCACTTTATTGCCATTCCCAAGATAACCCTTTAAAAAGTGAATCAAATTATGCCCGCTTAATACATACGAGTGGGCGTTTAGCGTTTCATTGGCAATGCTGTTTATAACATGAGTAAGTCCTGTTCCGCCTCCCGCACGTGCCCTTGTCGTAATACTTGCTTGAAACGCAGAAATAAAATAAAAGTCATCTTGATTATATTTCTCATTAAAATGCAAACTGTGGTAGCAATAGGCTTTGTCAATAATATCGTATGCCGATGCCAAAAGCGCATTGTTCTGATGCTTCATTCTCAGTTCATCAAACATTCTGCCGTCAAAAAGATTAATAAAAGAAATATTAATAAAATTGTCATGTATATTGATGTCTAATAAACAATCGCCATCATTATGTTCTGTATTTGAAATAAATTCTGATACAGCGAGCAAGATGTGTTCACGTGTTGGCTCGGGCATCGTATTTGACTTTAAAAAAATGTTTACATCATTTGCCACTTTCGATGTAAAAGCGGGGTCTTTTAGCAGTTCACTTTTCATGAATTTTCTAAGGCAGGTAGCAGTTGCGAAAAATTTAGCCTCATAGAATTGTATAAATTCCAACTTATTTGTATGTTACAATTTTATATTTTTAAGGTTATAGTTGTCTCGATTGTGATACATAAATCCACTCAAAGCGGTGTTTTCAAAACCAAAAGTTTGAATTGTAACTTCTTGCTCCGCTTACTTGGGTTGGTAGTACACTTCAAAGCAAAATTTACCCTCTTTATAAATATAATATGCCAGCAAATCCAAAAACATATACACATTTTTATCCAAGGACTGTAATGTATGCAAATGAATCGAAAACACATACATCGGTTTATTATGGTTTTTGAAAAATATGTTTGCTATTTCAAATAACTTGTGCAAAAGTTCTCCCGTAAGCGTCTCCCCAGTGGTATGATAGGTGAAAAAATTCTTTTTACTAACTCCATTCAATACAAATTTCAGTTTGCTTTCCCGCTTTTGTTCATTGTTTTTAAACAGCTTTTCTACATATCTCATAGTATAATTATACAGCAAAAACATAACATTTACAATATTTATTATACTCCATTTTCTTGTGCCAGCAGTTTCATTAGTTTTTGGGTTTCCCTTATTTGTTCAATTTGCATTTGCAGCTTTGGTGGTAGAAGTTCTTTTTTTGTTTCTTGATTAAGTAAGCTGTCGTATATCCGAATAAATTGGCTGCGTGTTACCCCTAGGGCATCACTTTGGCTATTGCCGATTGCATACATACCGCCCATTGCGTTTAGGGTATTTTTAAATATTTCGGATTTCCAGAAGGGTGACTTGGCTTTCACTTGCTCAAATTTTTGTATGCTGTCTTCACTACAAGTACCATAAGACTGTTCAATCGGCAATTCGCCCATGCACTTCATTACATATTCCCATGCAACTTCGCCTTGGGGCTAGTTAAGTTCTGAGTTTAAAATTGTGATGATTTCTCGGTTTACCTCGCTGATTGACGGCGGAAATTGCGGATTGTCTTTTTTACCTATCGCCGTAAGCAGTGCCGAAAACACTACTTTTTTATCATAGTCTCCAAAAAACTCATACCATAGTTTTACCACAAGTTTAAGTTGTTCGTCCGACTGTCCTTTGTAAAAATTTTGAAAGTCGCTTGCAAGAATTTAACAAATCCAAATACTTCTTTTTGCAACATTACCTCACCCCACATCAATTATTTCAATCACAGATTCTTCTCCAAAAAGTTCTTCGCAACTCATTTCTGTTGTACTTTTTTGCTGTTTGCAATTGAATACAGCCCATTCGTCATTCCAAAACTTACCACTAAAAAAAGTTGAGCCTGTCTTGATATATCGCTGTTCGGCATTGTTCTGTTTGCAGTAAAAATCATAGGCCTGTGTGCCTTGTCTTATGTTTTCAATGTTTGCACCCGCTTTTATATCTCGAATAAAATGTTTGAAAGCGTCTTGTTTGCCTTGTTTTTTTGGATACATCTCCCAAATATCGTCAAACATGGCTTGCAGTTCTTTTTCTTTTTTAACAGAATCTTGAGGTTTGGAAACACACACGTCAACCGAAGTTGAATAAGCGTGTTTTGCTTTGCTCTCCTTTGCTTTACTTTGTATATTATCCGAAGGTTTAATTACGTTTATCTTGGGGTTTACTGAAAATGAAGATTTCGAAGTATTGTTTGGCACTTCAATTAACCAGTAATCAGAATTAATTTCAATGAGTTTTCTTTCGGCCACTGCTTTTAAAAATCGCCTTTGGATTGCCTTGGATGTAAGGATTGCAAACGAGTTAAAAATGTCTCTATCAAAAAATTCATGCTTTACTAATTCGCCTACCACGTCATTCACTCGAGAATGAGTCGCGTTTCGACCCACGTAAGGAGCAAATATGATAGCCCTATCTTCATTCCAATCCGTGTAATATCCATCACGATATATTTCGCATAGCAATTCGACTACGATTAATTTACCCTTTTCGCCAAAACGTGCCGATATGTACTTCAGTTTATTGTCTGTAAAAATTCCTACATCTAGTGGAAAATAATCTAGCCCTTGTTTGATTGGTCTTGCCATTTTTTCACCTGCTTACAGTAATTTCTTTATTTTAGGGGCTGTTGCCCGACCTGGTTTTACCAATATTATATAGCTTTGCAACTGATTAGGTCTTTTACATTTTCGTAAATATTTCCTTGTAAAATCCGAACCAACATTTTAACAGACACGAAATTGGTTGTCTGTCACAAACAAACCCGAGAAAGCTCTTGCACAATCAAACGCATATCTGCTATAATTTAATTTACTTTGCATTTTGGGGTTGATGATTTGAACAAGAAGTTACGAGACTGGCTTGAATCGATTTTTTACACGGCGATCATTGTTTCCCTGTTGTTCGCTTTTTTTTGGCCGTTTCAAATTTCTGGGGCGTCCATGCAAAATAGTTTTTTCCAGAATGACAGAATTGCCATCAGCAGAGTTTTGGCGTTTACGAGGCAAATTGAGCATGGGGATTTTGTGGTTTGCAAAATGTATAACAACGATGAAGTGGAGAACTGCATGAAGCGAGTCGTCGCTGTTTCTGGCGATAAAATTGAGATCCGTGGCGGCGAAGTGTTTGTAAACGGCGAGAAATTGGCAGAAGAATATTTATCCGAGCCGTACACAGACGGAGAAGTTTCACTTGAAGTGGGCGTGGACGAGTTTTTTGTGATGGGGGACAACCGCTCCGTGAGTTTTGACAGCAGGAGAGTCGGCACACTCAAGGGCTCCGACATCATCGGAAAAGTTTTGCTCAAGTGGTATCCGTTTGATGAGTTTCAATTTTACAAGCAACACGGCGAAAAAAAATAAGAGTTCGATTGGGTGCCATCCCAGCCGGACTCTTTTGTTTTGTGTTTTTTTATATCGAAGCCTTTAGTTTTTCGGCTTGGTCGGTTGTAATCAGGGTGTCCATGATTTCGTCGAGGTCGCCGTCGAGCACAGAATCAAGCCGATGCACCGTAAGGTTTACTCTGTGGTCGGTCACTCGCCCTTGTGGGAAGTTGTACGTTCTGATTCGCTCGTTTCGGTTGCCAGTGCCGACTTGGCTTTTTCGTTCTGCCGAAACTTCTTTTTGTCGTCTTTCTTCCTCGAGGTCATATAATTTGGCACGCAAGATTTTGAGTGCCTTGTCTTTGTTTTTCAGTTGGGATTTCTCGTCTTGGCATGAAATAACAATGCCCGACGGTGCATGGGTTACACGCACGGCAGAGTCGGTGGTGTTAACGCTTTGTCCGCCGTTGCCCGATGAACGGAACACGTCAATCCGAACGTCACTCATATCAAGCTCCACGTCGAGTTCCTCGGCTTCTGGCAACACCGCAACCGTGATGGTTGACGTATGGATTCGTCCGCCTGATTCTGTAACAGGGATACGTTGTACACGGTGAACGCCGCTTTCGTATTTGGGCCTTGAGTACGCACCTTTGCCTGTGATTAACAAGGCAACTTCTTTAAATCCGCCCAAGTCATTGTCGTTGGAGTTCATGATTTCGGTTTTCCAACGGTTACGCTCGGCGTATCTGCGGTACATTCTGAACAAATCCCCCGCAAACAATGCCGCTTCGTCGCCGCCTGCACCGCCACGAATTTCTACGATAACGTTCTTTTCGTCGTTCGGGTCTTTTGGCAAAAGCGAAAGCGTCAGCTTTTCTTTTAGCCGCTCTAGCCGTTCTTGTCCTTCTTTAAATTCGTCTTTCACAAGCTGTCTAAAATCATCGTCCAAGTTCTCGTCAAGCATCGCACGGCTCTCGTCCACACTTGCTTTTGTGGCATTAAATTCTCGATACGCCTCAACAATCGGTGTTAAATCACTATATTCTTTCATCAGGAGACGCCACTGTGGCATATCCGCAATTACTTTTGGGTCGTTCACACGCTCCGATAAATTTTCGTATTTGATTTCTATTTCCGCCAATCGGTTAAACATTGATTCCACTTCCTTCCATAACTTCCTTACAATATTTTAAATTCTTGCCACAACCACTCGCTCAATGGAAGCCAAATCCCGAACTACCTCGGTTTGATAACCCAAGTTTCTAAGAATTTCAGAAACTTCATCTGCTTGGTCGTGCCCGACTTCAAATATTATCATACCACCAGTCTCACGTAAATACTTTTTAGCGGATTCGCTAATTTTTTTGTAAAAAAACAATCCGTCCAAACCGCCGTCAAGGGCAAGCCTTGGCTCATACAGCTTTACGTTTTCGCCCAGTGTTTCAATATCGAGCTGTCTGATGTACGGTGGGTTCGAGAGAATCAAGTCAAATTTATGCTCGACATTCCCTAGCGGCTCAAACAAATCGCCGTGCAAAAACTCAATTCTGTCGCCAACCAAATGTTCTGCTGCATTTTTCCGAGCGACTTCGAGTGCTTCTTGGCTAATATCCACCGCAACCACGTTCACGTCTTGGCAGTTTGCCGCAACAGAAACCGAAATACAGCCAGATCCTGTACCAAGCTCAAGTATATTTTTGTAACCGTTTTTATTTATTTCTGAAATACCATACTCTACCAAAATTTCTGTATCGCCACGAGGAATTAACACGTTCTCGTTCACATAAAAATCAAGCGACATGAACTCCACCGTGTGCAAGATATACTGAATGGGTTTGAACTTCTTTCGCATGGATAACATCTCTTGGAATTTTGTGAAGCTTTCATCTGACACCAACAATTCAGGGCTTGTCAATATTTCTGCCCGAGAAATATCCAAGACATTTCTTAGCAAAACCTCGGCATCCAGTGCAAACGATTCGATGCCGAGGTCTTTTAGTTCGAGCCTAGCATCCCTTAAGATTTCAAAGACTTTATGACTCATGCACCAATACCTCTTTCATGGCGGCGATTGCAATTTCTATTTGGCCGTCATCAGGCTCTTTGGTGGTAATTTTTTGCATCATAAGCCCAGGCAGGCTCACGAGTGAAACAATCGGGTTATCGGAATTGCCCGCCCATTTGATTACCTCATAAGAAAGCCCTGCAATCAGCGGAATGAGCAGCAGTTTAAACCCAAAGCGAATCCAAATCACGTCTGTCTGTACGAACATAAATACGAGCATACTCATAATCATTACGATTAATAAAAAGCTTGTGCCACAACGTTTGTGGAGTCTCGAATGTTTGCGAACGTTTTCCACGGTGAGTTCTTCGTGGTGCTCAAAGCAACTGATGGTTTTATGTTCTGCTCCGTGATACGAGAATACTCGCTGAATCTCTTTTGACCTCGAAATTAAAACGGTGTACCCCAAGAAGATCAGGATTTTTACAATGCCCTCGATAACGCCTAAGAACCAAGTGTTGTCGCCAATGAACTGGTTGGCAAAACTACAAATCCAAACAGGCAAAAACAAAAACAATAAGATCGAAAGTGCAATGGAAATAACGATACTCAATGTCAACATAATGTCCATCAGTTTATCGCCAAACTTGTCCATCAAGAATTTTTCAAACTTGGAAGGTTCGCCGTCACTTGGGTCGTCCTGTCCTGCGATTTCTGCCGACTTTGTTAAAATTTTCATGCCAAGCGTAAGCGAACTGACAAACGCCACAATCCCTCTAAAAATCGGCCATTTGAGAAACGGATATTTGTCGGACTTCGGAACAATGTCCTCCACAACCATCTCAATGCCTTGGTCGGGTTTTCTAACCGCCATGGCGTACATTCTCTTGCCACGCATCATAACGCCCTCGATGACTGCTTGTCCACCGATACTAGTTGGGCGAACGACACAGCTGTTGCCCTCAATGCTTTTCTTTTGCATGATTTACCCTCACATTCTACTTACAATTTGCACTTACTGATTCACAACATTCACTGGGTTTCCATCAACAAAGCTTTTTAAATTTGAAACCGCAACATCAATCAAACGTAGACGAGCCTCAAGGGTTGCCCAACCGATATGTGGTGTGATGTAAATATTTTTAGCGTGGAGCAGAGGGTTGTCCGCTTTCATTGGCTCAAGCGACACAACGTCACAAGCCGCCGCAAAAACTTTGCCCAAGTCCAAGGCTTCTCTTAAATCCGCTTCCACAATTAATCCACCTCGTGATGTGTTAATCAATATCACGCCCTGTTTCATTTTGCCAATGGATTCGGCACAAATCAGTCCTTGCGTATCGTTGTTGAGTGGTGCGTGTAACGTAATTATATCCGAATTTTGATAAAGTTCTTCTAGTCCTGCGTATTTAAATGTTCCGTCCTCGTCGATTTTCTTGCGACCACCGTTGTACGCCAGAACATTCAAACCAAACGCAGATGCGATTCTTGCGATGGATTGCCCGATTTGTCCAAAGCCGATGATGCCAATGGTTTTTCCGCTAAGCTCAATGAGTGGTGCCACCGAAAAATAGAAGTCAGGGCAGTTCACCCAATCGCCATGTTTTACAGCGGCATTGTGTGCCCCCACGTTGTGACAAATTTCAAGCAACAGCGAAAACACGAGTTGTGCCACCGAGTTTGTGCTGTACGCCGGAACATTGGTCACGACGATTCCGTTTTCTTTGGCGGCAACAGTGTCCACAATGTTATAACCAGTTGCCAAAACCCCAATGTACTTGACATCGGGGCATTTCTCAATGGTTTCTCTGTTAATGATTGTTTTGTTTGTAATCACGATTTGACAATTTGACATTCTTTCTAAAACCAACTCGGGTGGGGTTCTGTCGTACACGGTGAGTTGCCCTAGCTCTTCAAGCCCTTTAAGCGAAATTTCGTTTGGGTTTAGTGTATATCCGTCCAAAATTACAATCTGCATAGTTCTTCTCCTCTACTCTCTTGTAACTTAACAAGCAAGTTATTTTCTGCCTGTGATAACATTAGTTTAATACGGTTTAACTGGTTCACTTCGCTTGCACCAGGGTCATAATCGACAGCCACTACATTGGCAAGCGGATACTTTCTCTTAAGCTCTTTTACGATTCCCTTGCCGGTAACATGGTTTGGCAAACACGCAAACGGCTGCATACAAATAATGTTTGATGCACCTGATTCGATCAGCTCAACCATCTCGGCGGTTAAAAACCAACCCTCGCCTGTTTGGTTGCCAAGCGACACAATCGGTTCCGCCAATTCTCCAAGCTCCTTGATATGCTTGGGCGGTGCAAAGCGGTTGCTCGCCGCCAACGCTTTGATCATATTTTTACGATAAATATCCAAAACCTTAATCGCAAAATCGGCGTACACTTTGGTGGAACGTTTGCCGCCAAAGTATTTTTCTCTATACGTTGTATTGTAAAGGCAATAGAACAAAAAGTCCATCAAATCTGGAACAACTGCTTCTGCACCCTCGTTTTCTAGCAAGTTTACGATGTCGTTGTTCGCTGTTGGGTGAAACTTAACCAAAATTTCGCCCACCACGCCGACCCTTGGTTTTTTAATGTCGAGAATTTCCAAGTGGTCAAAGTCTTTTACAATGCTCGAAATATTTTTATTAAAGGTAAAGCGGTTGCCGTTTTTAATGGATTTACGACAAATGGCGTTCCATTTTTTATACAAGGCGTTTGTCGAGCCTAAAACTTTTTCATATGGCCGCACCCTGTACAGGCACCGCATAAACAAATCGCCGTAGACAAGTGCTTGAATCGCCTTGTTCATTAAATCTGGCGTAAACTTAAACCCTGGGTTTTTCTCAAGTCCGCCTGCATTTAACGAAACAACAGGGATATTCGAGAACCCTGCTTTGTGCAGTGCTTTTCTGATGAACCCGATATAATTCGTCGCTCTGCACCCACCGCCTGTTTGACTAATCATGACGGCTGTGTGATCGGGGTCGTAGTTTCCAGATAGCAAGGCATTTAGGACTTGCCCGACCACAATGATGGCAGGGTAACAAGCGTCGTTGTTTACATACCGAAGCCCTGTTTCCACACTTTCTTTGTCAATCGCCGACATCACGACCAGATTGTATCCGCTGGCACGAAAGGCAACTTCTAGCAAATCAAAATGAATCGGCGACATTTGTGGGCAAATGATGGTATGGGTCTTTTTCATTTTCTTTGTGAAAACGATACGAGGTTTTTCGAGCTCGTGAATTTTGTGTTGCGTAAATTTTGTGGCACGGTCTTCCATTGCCGCCAGCAACGAACGGATTCGTATTCTTGCCGAACCCAAGTTGTTCACTTCGTCTATTTTTAAGGTCGTGTACAACCTGTCGTAGTTGGTCATGATTTCTTGCACTTCATCCGTGGTAACGGCGTCAAGCCCACAGCCAAACGAGTTTAACTGCACAAGTTCAAGTGACGGATTCTCACGCACATACGCCGCCGCCCCATACAGCCTTGAGTGGTACGCCCATTGGTCACGCACCACAAGGGGTCTTGGAACTTTTCCCAAGTGAGCCACGCTGTCCTCTGTTAAAATGCAGATGCCGTAACCTGTAATCATTTCTGGAATACCGTGGTTTATTTCTGGGTCGATGTGGTAAGGTCGACCAGCCAAAACAATGCCTCGTCCGCCTGTTCTCTCAATATATTCGAGTACCTCAAGCCCTTTGTCTTTGATGTCTTGCCTAAACTTTTCTTGCTCTTTCCAAGCGAGTGCCGCCGCCGCCATGATTTCCTGTTGTGGAATTTCAGTAAACTCCTCGACAAGCCTTTTTTGCAGCGTATCCAAACCTGCAATGCTAAGGAATGGGTTTTTAAAAAGAATATTATGATCTCGCAAATCTTCGTCGTTGTTCTTAATATTTTCGGAATAAGAAGTCACAATTGGACAATTAAAGCAGTTGTCCGAATTTGCTTGCTCCTTGACTTCATACGCAACACTCGGATAAAAAATAAATTTTACACCATCGCTTATGAGTTCCTTGATATGCCCATGCACAATTTTTGCAGGATAACAAGCCGACTCGCTCGGGATTGTTTCGATTCCCTTTTGGTACATCTCGTGGCTTGACTGCGGCGATAATTTCACCTCGTAGCCAAGTGCTGTAAAGAACGTGAACCACAGTGGATAATTTTCGTACAGGTTCAAAACCCTCGGAATCCCCACCACGCCCCGCTTTGCATTTTTAATCGGCGTGTAATCGAACGTTCTTTTCAGTTTATATTCAAACATATTCGGGATTTCCGATTTTGTTTTTTGTATGCCCAAACCTTTTTCGCAGCGGTTTCCCGAAATAAATTTTCTTCCGCCAGAAAAACGGTTGATGGTAAGCAAACATTTGTTGTTGCAGCTTTTGCAGCGAGCAAGTGTGGTTCCTGTTTGCAGATTGTCAAGTTGGTCTGCCCCTCGCATGGTGCTTACGTATCCGTCTGCGTATTTTTCTCTTGCAGTCAGTGCCGCACCAAAGGCACCCATGATGCCTGCAATATCTGGCCTGACAGCTTCTCGTCCACTAATTAACTCAAAGCTTCTAAGAACTGCCTCGTTGTAGAAAGTTCCGCCTTGCACCACAATGTTTTTTCCGAGTTCCTTGGGGTCTGTAATCTTGATGACTTTCTGCAACGCATTTTTAATGACCGAGTAGGCAAGCCCAGACGAAATATCCGATGGCTCCGCACCCTCTTTTTGGGCTTGTTTCACCCTCGAGTTCATAAACACGGTACAGCGTGAGCCCAAGTCCACTGGATTTTTTGCAAACAACGCCGCTTTAGAAAATTCGGCAACTTCCATGTTCAAAGAACGTGCGAACGTTTCGATAAACGAGCCGCAACCTGCCGAACACGCTTCGTTTAACAGCACATTGTCAATAGCACCGTTTTTGATGCGTATGCACTTCATGTCTTGCCCGCCGATGTCCAAAATAAAATCTACGTTTGGCATAAAGAATGCCGCCGCTTTATAATGTGCAACGGTTTCGATTTGACCTATATCAATGTTGAGGGCGGCCTGTGCCAACGCCTCGCCGTACCCTGTTACGCAAGAATTTTTAATCGTTACACACTTTGGCAACAACGAATAAATTTCTCTCAAAGATTTCACAATCATCTTTAAGGGGTTGCCCTCGTTGCTACCATAAAACGAGTACAGCAGTTCGCCGCTTGTGCCGATTAACGCAAGCTTGGTGGTGGTTGAGCCTGCGTCGATTCCTAAAAACGCATCGCCCTCGTATTTTTTTAAATCGAATTTTTTAATCGTATGTATGTCATGACGCTTTTTAAATGCCAAGTGTTCCTCTTCGTTAGAAAAAAGTGGGTTGAGCCTTGCTATTTCAAACTCGACACGTTTCTCCATGCTCAAGTTATGGATGATTTCGCTGATGGTGAACACCTTTGGGTCTTTCGAAAGTTCTGCCGAGAGTGCCGCACCCAAAGCTGCAAACAAATGGGAGTTTTCGGGCAAAATCTGTTCATCCTCCGTCAGTTTTAACACACTGGCAAAGCGGTTTCTTAGTTCCGATAAAAAGTGAAGCGGCCCGCCGAGGAACGCTACATTGCCCCGAATTGGTTTTCCACAGGCGAGTCCGCTAATGGTTTGGCTCACCACCGCTTGAAAAATTGACGCCGCCAAATCCGATTTTTGTGCACCCTCGTTAATGAGTGGCTGAATATCGCTTTTTGCAAACACGCCGCATCTTGCCGCAATCGGATAAATCGTTGTGTGTTCTTTGGCAAGCTGATTTAAACCGCTTGCATCTGTTTGTAAAAGAGTAGCCATTTGGTCTATAAAAGAACCTGTGCCGCCAGCACAAATTCCGTTCATGCGTTGTTCTAGCCCGCCACGAAAATAAATAATCTTGGCGTCTTCTCCACCAATTTCTATGGCGACATCTGTTTGTGGAATGTTCTCGTGTATCGAACGAGCAACCGCCACGACCTCTTGCACAAATTCCATACCAACCCAACTCGCAAGGGACAATCCCCCAGAGCCTGTGATCATTGCGTTGCACGAAAAGTCACCAAGCTCGCTTTGCGCTTCGTTTGTCAGCCTAAGTAGGGTTCCTTGAATATTTGCAAAGTGACGTTCGTATCGACCAAATATTATTTTATTGCTTGCATCGGCTATAACTAGCTTGAGTGTGGTTGAGCCAATGTCAATGCCAAGCTTAAATTGCATACCAAAAAATCCTTTCCGAGAGGTGATTGTAATGTCTGTTTTAAATAATCGTTCATACATTTATTATACTATTTTATTTATTAAATGCAATTGAATTTTCTGGAGTTTATGAGCACCAAAAAATTTTATTTTTAAAAGCCTATCCTAATTTATTTTTTGGTGATATTATAAATGTTTATCAGTAACCGTTTTGTTCTTCAAATCATGAGAGGAGTTTTGCACTTGGAAACAAATGAGCTTAACTTTGAAGCCAAGAATTTAGAGAAAATTAAAATAATCATAAATGCCCAAATTGATGAAACCATAAAAAGCATAGAAAAAAATCGGGAGGACATTGTTTTAGCTAAACAAGATCTTCGTGAAAATTCGCAGCATTCCATTTCATCACGGCTGCACTCGTTTGAGAATTTCTTTGAACTCGCCGAGCTTAGCCAATACATTTTACCGATTACTGCAAAAACCGACGCACTAGACAACGAGCAAACCAAAGCACTTTCGCTTAAAAAAATGTTGCAAGCACCGTACTTTGCGAGGGTGAATTTTAAATTTGAGGACGAAAACGAGTTCGAGAAAATTTACATCGGGCGTACGTCACTCTCCGACAAGGACACCTACGAGATTTATATTTACGATTGGCGAGCACCCATCTCCAGTTTGTTTTACAGATTTGGGCAAGGCCCCGCACATTATGTTGCACCCGACGGAACCATCCACGGTGAAATAAACTTGAAACGTCAATTTGAATTTAAGCACGGCGAACTCGAATTCTATTTCGATTCGGATGTGCAAATCGTTGACGAGTTTTTGCGTAAGCTCCTTTCGCAAAACGCTACAAACAAAATGAAAACCATTGTGGAAACCATACAAAAAGACCAAGACGTAATCATCCGTGACATGGGCAGCGACCTTATGATGGTGCAAGGTGTTGCCGGTTCTGGCAAGACTTCCATCGGATTACACCGTGTAGCCTATCTTATGTACAAAGGGCTGACTTCGCGCCTGTTATCCAACAATATTATAATTATTTCGCCAAACCACTTGTTTGAGCAATATATTTCCAATGTGTTGCCAGAGCTTGGCGAGAACGATGTGGAGTCGCTAATCTTTGACGAGATTTTTACAAGAACCTTGCGGTACCCACGCATTCAGCCAAAAAACAGATTTTTGGAGATGCTTGTATCTGCAGAAACCGAGCACGAGCGAAACATGATTAAAAGCAGTATGGAGTTTAAAGGCTCCCTCGAATTTAAGGAAATTTTGTTGCGGTATATCAAGGATATTCCAAACAACCAAATCCATTTTAAAGATATTTATTATCACGGCGAACAAGTTGCCAGTGCCGAAGAGTGCAAAAAAGAACTCCAGACGAACAGCCGTTCTTCTCAACTCGCAACGCTTTTAAATTTGCTCCATAAAAAAATTCTCGACAGGGTGCACGAACTGCGAGTGATTAGGCTGAAAGAACTAGAAACCGAGGCCAGGCAAGATTTGTCTCACCGCTATGATTACAAAGAATACGCTCGCATGATTTCCATTGCAGAAAGCACCACGCTAATCCTTGAGGTTGAAAGTTTTACGGAGCTTCACTCAATGAACCTCTACACACAATTGTTTAGCAACAAAAAATATTTTATGGAGCTTGCAAGCGGACTTGAATTGCCGAGCAACATTGATGAAATCATGAAACAAACCTACGCAAACTTGAGAGAGCGAGTCATTTTATACGACGACGCCCTTGCCCTTACTTTTTTTAGCATCAAAACAAAGGGCATGAGAACCAATGTTCACCAGAACATCAAGCAAGTTGTGATTGACGAAGCACAGGACTATTATCCGCTTCATTTCGAAGTGTTAAACTGTATGTTTCCAAAAGCAAGGTACACCGTTCTTGGCGACATTAACCAGAGCCTTGAGAAAAATTCTACCATGAGCCTGTACGACCAGATTCCGAAAATTCTCGGAAAAGAAAAGTCCACGCTTGCAACCATGGACAAGAGTTTCCGTTGCACAAGTGAAATTCTCGATTTCAGTTCACAGTTTTTAGATGCAGGCGTGACCATCACAAGCTTTAGCAGAAGCGGTGACAAACCGCAAGTCCACAAGTCTGAAACTCGTGACGAGTTCTACGAAAGTTTGTTCCAAGAAATCGAGTATAGCCAAGCCCAGAATTTTGGCAGCATCGGCATTCTTTGCAAAACCGAGAGCGAAGCACAATCTGTCCACGCCCACTTGAAAAGTAAAATGGACATAAAACTGATTTTGTCCGAAAGCTATT
>JAVBKL010000004.1:0-7358 GCA_031554055.1 Eubacteriales bacterium
GGCGTAAAGCCGCCTATAGGCTAGGCAAAGCTGGTTATTATTTGGGACTTGTTTTTCAAATGGTAGATGACTGCCTTGATTATTCTGGCGATGAAAGCAAAACAAGAAAAACTTTGTACACCGATTTAGAACAGGGAATTCTTACATATCCTTTGATATATACGATCAATAAACGCCCTGAACTAAAAAAACATTTTGATTCCCACATGAGTGAGGAAGCTAAAAAAGAATTAATTGATGCAGTTAAGGAACTTGGCGGCGTAGAAGCGACAAGAGCACAAGCAGAGCAGTATTACGATATTTGCAAAACTTGGATTAATCGTGCTTTGCCAAAACAAGATAAGTCTTTATTGCTCAATATTTTAGACGGTGTTTACTACAGAGATAATTAATTAATTTAGGCTACGCTTTTGCGTAGCCTTTGTTATATCTTAAAATTAGAATGAGAAAAGAGGGGATTACTATCAAAAAAACTGTATTAATACGAATTTTGTTGGCAAGTTTAATTCCTTCTATTTTGATTTTTATATTTATTTTTGTGACCGTAAGCGATTTAGTAAATTTGAAAACCTATAAATCTGCTTCAAGTTTAACAAATTTATATTCTCAACATTCATCGGCAAGAATACAAAGAGATTTGGAACTAATAATCGAAATGCTTCAAATTACATCGGACAGGTTATCAGAATTAGATTTTACTGCAATTGATTTTGACGAGAAAGTGGAAGCAATCCTATCCAATATTTTTCATGTTGATAGTGAGATTATAAATGTTTGGGTTGCATATGAGCCAAACATAGTTAGTGAAAAGCGGTATTTAAGATCTTTTGTTACCTTTCGGGAGGAGATAAAAGAAGTTTTTGACATGGACGAGAAAACAATAGGCGATGAGCCTTGGTATAAAAACGCTTTTGTAGCAAAAAAAATAGTAGTATCTGAGTCGATCAATTATGACTATAAAGATGGTAGAGGTATGCAAAATTATGGCGGGTTGGCAGCACCAATTTTTATAAATGGTGAGGTGGTTGGCTGCATTGGTATTGATATTTCATATACCAAAATGTTTAATATCAACTACATCATTGATGCAATTGGCAAGTCGGAAATTATATTGTTTTCCGAAATAGGAAATATTATATATTCCACTGACCCACAACTTGCAGAAAAAACTATTTATGACATTGGGTTTAAAAATGTCAACGACCTAATGCAAATTATTTCGAGTTCAGGTAAATTCTTTAAAGAAGAGAAAGACCCTTTGACGCAAGAAAAGTCTTGGATTAGTTTTTATCCAATAAAAATCAACTCAATAGATAAAACGATGTCCCTATATATAAGCATTCCTTCAAAAAATATATATGGTGAGACCAGAGAGCTGCTTTATTTAATTTTTATCTGTGCTGGAATAGGACTAGCAATCTTAGCAATTGGGCTTTTTTGGATCGGAAGAATCATTGTAAATCCGATTAATTCACTTGGCAAAGTTGTTACAAAAACTTCAACCTTGGGTAGGCTTAATGACTTGGTACTTGCAGAACATGTGGCAAGAGAACAGCTCACGTTTTATACAGAAATTATCGATAAAATTCGAGACGTTGTGGATAGTGAAGAGGCATTGTACAAAGCATCAATAGCATTAATCGATATTATGGATTATGAAACGGTTCGCATTGTGCAAAATTTGTACCCTTATGAAGAAATTATCGAATTGGTGAATTATGGAATAAACAAAGATTTTGCAAAAATCAAGTCAGAAGATATGGAAAAAATGAATAGTTTATTAAATGGACTAGACTATAAGCCTTGTTATTTCACTATGCCAACACAACAAGAAAAGATTTGTGTTAGTGAGCATTCACTTACTTGGTGTATTATACCAGTTTTTGAATATGAGGAGTATGCTGGCTTTGTTTTGATTGAAGATAGCAGACGAGCTCATAAGTTTGAAGAAAAAGACTTGGCTCTGTTTGAAAGTATTGGTGCAATTTTTTCTAATCTTATGACAAGACGGCATATTGAAAAGGCAATTCAGATTGCAGAACAGACGGAACATTTGTTAGAGACTGATAACGCAAAAATTCTCGAAAAAATGACCGAGGACGCTACAAGAGCCTGGAGCATTGCAGAAAAATCTGCGAGAGTAAGAACAGAATTTTTGGTTAGTATGTCGCATGAAATAAGAACACCGATGAACGCCATTATTGGGATGTCAGAGCTTTTGCTTCTGGAAGGTTTGTCAGACAAACATTTTAAGTTTGTAAATAATATAAAAACTTCATCTGCATCTTTGCTTTCTATTATCGACAATATTTTAAATATTTCTCAAGTGGAAGAGGGTAACTTGAACCTATCGCAATGCAATTACAATTTTTCAGATTTAGTTGATAATGTAAGTTCGATGATTTCATTCATCGCCAAAGAAAAATATTTGAAATTTATATTGGAACGTGAAGAGCATTTGCCAAAATACCTTTATGGCGACAGTGTTCGCATACGTCAAGTGTTGCTCAATATTTTGGGAAACTCCGTGAAGTTTACAAAATATGGGTTTGTAAAACTTAGGATTTTTACGTCAGCAGATAATTTGGTATTTGAAATTTCTGATTCGGGAGTAGGAATTAACCATGAGGACATTGACAAACTGTTTAAGCCGTTTAGTCAACTAAACGATGAAAATAACACCAATGTTGTCGGTACAGGACTAGGACTTTCGATTACAAAAAACCTTTTAGAAATGATGGGTGGAAACATAAAGATTGAATCAAAGTATGGTAAAGGAACAGCATTTACTGTGACAGTGCCACTGGTCATTGGTGATGAGAACCAAATGGAAAAAGCATCAGAGATTACAAGCTTCGTATACGCACCCAAAGCTAAAATTTTAATTGTAGATGACCTTGAAATCAATATTAGAGTTGCAGAAGGGTTACTCAGTCAAAACGGTATTCATTGCGATTATTGCCTATCTGGAATTAAAGCAGTTGAAATGGTGCAAGAGAAGGATTATGACATAGTTTTTATTGACCAGATCATGCCCAAGATGGACGGTATTGAGACGACAAAGCGAATTAGGGCACTGGGAGAAAAATATGAAAGACTGCCGATTATTGCGTTGACTGCTAATGCAGTCAGTGGTGCAAAGGAAATGCTGCTGAAAGAAACGCTAAACGATTTCATCTCCAAGCCAATTGATAAGAAACTTTTAAATACAATCCTTGAAAAATGGCTACCAGAAGAAAAAGTTCATTTTAAAAAGGCAGCCCCTATAATTACAGGAATATTATCAGAAAAGCTTGAAAAAGTGAAAAATATCCATGACATTGATATTTCACTTGGTCTTAAGCGGGTGGGAGAACAGCAGCAAACGTATGAACATTGTTTAAAACTTCTCGCACGCAGCATTCCTATATCATGTGATAAAATTCAAAATTACATGAACAAAAGTGATTTGCATAACTTTAGGATTGAAGTGCATGGACTAAAAGGTTCGCTTGACAATGTTGGCTCAACAAGGCTTTCAAACTTGGCTCGTGAACTGGAGTTTAGGGCGAGAGACAATGACCTAGTATTTTGTAAAAGTTCATATGCTGGTTTTGTTTCTGAAATGGAGATTCTTGGCAAACAGCTCATAGAAATATTAGACCCAGAGGAAAATTTTGGATCGAACCAGAAAAATAATTTTGATAGCATCATAGAAGAACTAGAAGAAATATATAAACTGTTGGATAATTTTGATGTGGACGCATCACTACAAAAAGTTTTTGAAATTCGTAAGTTTTCGTATGGCCATGAGTATGATGAGAAACTGAAAAGTTTGAAAGTGGCGATTGAGTTTATGGATTATGACTTAGGTATGGAGATTATAAAAACTATAGTTCCAGATATTGAATTGTAATAATAAAAAAATGGTTGGATTATCTTTTAAGATAGTCTAGCCATTTTTGATATTCAATTTATTTTATCAAAAGGGTATTGACAATTGTAACTGATAGTTGTATAGTGAAGCAAGTTAGTTTATCCTAACTGATAACGAAGCGAAAAACTCGCTTTTATTTTTTACACGCAGGTTAGCCTTTGCTAACTAAAAATAAATTAAATCAAAGTGGGAGAGTTAAACATGAGCATAGTAATTGTTGGTGGAAACGATAAAATGGTTTGTCAATATAAGAACACTTGCAAGGAGTTTAAATGTAAATCAAAAGTATTTACGCAAATGAGCGGAAACTTAAAAGAGCAAATTGGTTCGCCTGATTTACTTATTTTATTCACAAACACAGTTTCTCATAAAATGGTAAACTGTGCTGTTCAAAATACGGATAAGGACAGAACCATCATTACTCGCTCGCATAGCAGTAGTATCAATGCCCTTAAAAATATTTTAAATGAACATTGTTGCTTTAACTAAATTTAGAAACAAAAATTATCGGGATTGACTTTTTTTATTAACATGGTATAATTTCCTCATTACATTTGGAAGCAGAGAGGTAACTGGTGTGCTTACCGGTCTTCAAAACCGAGTTGCGGGCTGAGCTCGTGGGTGGGTTCGATTCCCACATGCTTCCGCCAAAAATCCTAGCCTTTGGAGAAATCCGAAGGCTTTTTTGCGGGGGGAAATATCATGAGCAACATAATTATTGGAACAGCCGGACATATCGACCACGGAAAAACCACGCTTGTGAAAGCCTTATCCGGTAGGAGTACAGACAATTTAAAAGAAGAGATTCGTAGGGGAATCTCAATCAACCTTGGATTTACATATTTTGATTTGCCAAGTGGAAAGCGTGCGGGCATTGTAGATGTTCCAGGGCATGAGCGTTTTATAAAAAATATGCTGGCAGGTGCAATGGGGATTGACGTGGTGATGCTAGTCATTGCCGCAAACGAAGGCATTAAACCACAGACTGTTGAACATATAGATATTTTATCCTTTTTAGATATAAAAGAGAGAATCGTTGTTTTAACAAAATGCGAAGCCACCGACCCAGAATTTGTGGAACTTGTGGAAGATGACACGAAAGAGAAATTAATAGGCACTTCCTTTGAGGATGCAGAAATTATAAAAGTGGATTCCATTAGCGGAATGGGAATTGAACAGCTCATTCTCACGATTGACAAGCTTGCGGATAAAATCCAAGTTAAGAACGAACGTGCCGCAGCAAGATTAAATATTGACCGAGCCTTTTCACTAAAAGGATATGGAACAATTGTAACAGGCACGCTCTCGGAAGGAATTATTCATGTGGGTGATGAACTTACGGTTTATCCCAAAGGTCTATCCGCAAAGGTGAGAAACATTCAAGTGCATGAGCAAAACGTTTTGGAAGCGTATGCTGGACAACGTACCGCCATCAATATTTCGAACATCAAGTACGAAGATCTTGAGCGTGGGGATGTACTAGCTCAAACAGGTTCGCTTTGTGAAACCGAATACCTTGATGTAAAACTTGAACTCGTCAATCACACGGAGCGAGAAGTTAGGTTTTGGGAACGATTGAGGGTTCACATTGGTACAAGAGAAGTGTTGGCTAGGGTTTTGCCGCTCGAAGGAAAATTGCTCACGGCATCTTCTATTTCTTTTTGCCAATTAAGGCTTGAAGAAAAAATTGCTGTTAAAAAAGGTGACAAGTTTGTCGTCAGATACTATTCGCCAATGGAGACAATTGGCGGTGGCGTTGTAATTGATCCAAACCCAATAAGGCATGGCAAGTCAGAGCAATTTATTGAAACGCTAAAACGCAAAGACAACGACAAGGAAATTGAAATCCTTGAAGAGTACATTGAGAACAACTATGAAAAATATTTGACGCTCAAAAATTTGGCTGATTATGTTTCTCTTGGTGAGTCAGAAGTGAAAGAGATGATAGATGAGTTAGTCGAAAAAGGCGTAATCATCAAGATGGGCAACCATTACTTGCATAATGCTTCTATTGATGCAATGGGTACTACCACTGTTGAACTTTTGGAGGCGTATCACAAAAAATTTCCGCTTAAAGCTGGAATGTCTAAGGAAGAAATAAAATCGAAAAATAAAAAAATCCCGTTGAAAGACTTTGATGCTCTTCTTAAAATTTTTGAACAACAAAGACTTTTGACTGTTAACGGAAATTCGGTTTGTCTTTCAGGATTTTCAGTAAAATATTCGGAGCGGCAGTTACAAACAAAAAACGAAATGATACAAACATTATTGTCTGCGGGTTATGCTCCACCAACAATTGATGAATTGTGCCAAGGGAAAAAAGAGAACTTTGAGATTTTGGAATCCTTAATCTCAACTAGTGTGTTTCGTTTGGACAGCCAAGTGGTAATCCACAAACAGTTCTTTGACAGTGCGAAAGAGATTGTAGTTTCACTGGTGAAAGACAAAGGCGAAATTACACTGGCAGAGTTCCGTGATGCGATTGCATCCAGCAGAAAATATGCTGTCCTTCTACTAGATTACTTTGACAATCATGGCTTCACTGTAAGGGTTGGAGATAAACGGGTTCTTAAACTTTAGTATTGACAAAAAAAAGTCGATACGTTATACTTGTGAAAGTAATATCTTGTAAAATTTACACAAAATTTAATATTTGGAAGAAGAATAGGTGAGAGAGTGAAAGCCACCGAAGGGACAAGTTGAGTTTTGCCATAGCTCAATGAAATTCTCAGTTAAAAGAAACCTATTTGGACAAACTCTGAATGTATAGACAGAGAACCCGGCTTTTGCGGTTGTTCTTTGTCTTTTTTTATTTTAACGAAAAAGTTTAATAAAATTAAACTTGTGAGGTATGTATGATTGTAATTACCAACAACAAACTTGTAAGTGAGCTTGAAAATGACGCAGATAAACATACATTTGTTTTTGAAGAGTCATTTTCTTATTTGCAAGTGCTCGAAAGGACTCGTGACTTGGTTCACAAGGGGCATAAGCTTTTGACACATCCATTGTCCTCAAGTATTAAGCCAAACGAAACACCGTTTAAAACTGTTATTGTCTCAAAAAAAACAGGCGAGCTCGACTTGCAATCTTTGCAAATTATCGAAGATAGCATTGAATCTACGATAAAATTCTTAAATATATCAAAACCCAGAAATTGGTCTGACAGGGTTTTAGAAGATTTTAGAGTAATCGACCACAGCCTAGTTAGAGACATTATAAATAAAATTTAGGAGGCAACCATGGACAAAATTTTTGACGTAGTGATTGTAGGAGCGGGTCCGGCTGGACTTGCAGCGGGCTTGTATGCAAGCCGCTCAAAACTTGATACAATTATTTTGGAAAGAGCAACAGTTGGGGGACAAATCGTTATCACAGATGAAATCGCAAACTACCCAGGTGCTGCTGAACACGCAACAGGCCCATCTTTAATCAAAAGAAT
>JAVBKL010000090.1:0-11254 GCA_031554055.1 Eubacteriales bacterium
CTAATTATTATTTTGACAAAGACGTAAGCGAATTAAGCTTATCTGAGTGTGCCGTTGTAGCGGCCATCACGCAATACCCAACAAAAAATGCACCCGATACTGGTGCTGAATACAACAAAGTACGTCAAGTTGATATTCTCGAAAAAATGTTAGATCTTGAAATGATAACAAAATCGGAATTTGATGAAGCGATGGCGGATGACCCCTATGTTAGAATTAGTCAATCCGAGGCAGTTTTGGAGCAAGAGTCATTCCACAGCTACTTTAATGACCAAATCATTTTAGATGTAAGCAGAGATTTACAAGACAAGTATCACATGAGCGAAAAAGAAGCGTTCAACTATATTTACAACGGCGGTTTAAAAATTGTATCTACCCAAGATATTGAAATGCAAAAAATTATGGACGATGATTTTGCGAACGACGAGTTTTTTCCAAAAGAGGGCTTTGAAATTGATGTGCAATACTATTTATCGGTAAAAAATAAAGTTACCGATAAAATTACTCACTACCCTGTGAAACGTGGAACAGTTAAGACGATGGAAGAAGTTCCTGTTTTTACGGACTCAGTTAAAAACGACCTGTTGAGTGCAAATGACGAAATCCTTGGCGAGCTGACTGTTCCGATTCCGCAACCACAGTCTGCTATGGTCATTTCCGATCCTTATAACGGTGAGGTTAAAGCAATGACAGGCGGACGTGGCGAGAAAATGATGAACCTCGGTCTAAACCGTGCCACTTCTTCCAAACGACAACCCGGTTCCGTTTTTAAAGTTTTGGCATCGTATGCACCCGCACTTGATATGGGTAAAATAACTGCCGCTACCGTGATTGATGATACCCCTTTTGAAACCGCAAAAGCGGGCGACCATCAATTTAAGAACTGGTACTCAAACCCAGCGTATCGTGGGCTATCAACTGTGCGTGATGGAATTAGAGATTCGATGAATGTTATTACCGTTAAGAATATGCAAAACACTGGAATTGAAAACTGTTTTAGCTATTTGTTAAACTTTGGCTTTACAACACTTGTTGAAAGAGAAGACCGAAACGGAAAAATTTATTCAGATAAAAATCTTTCTACTGCCCTTGGCGGAATCACTGATGGTGTAACCCAACTTGAAGTAGCTGCTGCTTATGGCGTAATCGCAAACCAAGGTTTGTACTACAAACCTATTCTTTATACAAAAGTTCTTGACCACGACGGAAACCCGATTTTAGAAAATATTCCAGAGCCAAAGCAAGTGCTCAAAAAACAATCGGCATATATTTTAACCGATATGATGGAAGACGTAATCAAATATGGTACTGGTACAAAAGCAAAATTCAAAGAAGTTAAAATGCCAATCGCAGGAAAAACAGGAACAACAAGCGATACAAAAGATTTAAGTTTTGTGGGATACACCCCCTACTACGTTGGTAGCGTTTGGCTTGGCTATGACCAACCGAAAGAAATGCACGAAGACAAAGGCTATCACAAAGCACTTTGGGCAGACATCATGGAGAAAATCCACGTAAACCTACCCTATAAAGATTTTGAACGACCAGACGGTATTGTCACAGCTTCTATTTGCCAAGAATCTGGGAAATTAGCCGTATCGGGATTATGCGACAGCGACCCAAGAGGAAGCCGTGTTCGTTCCGAATTATTTATTGCTGGTTCCCAACCGACAGAATCTTGCGACGTTCATGTTCATTTAATGATTGATACTTCAACAGGAATGAAAGCGAGTCCGCTTTGCCCTCCTGATTTGGTTCAGAGTGTTGTAAAAATTGTTCGTCCTGTTCCGTATACTGGTGACCAAGTGATTGGTGATGCACAGTATGAGATTTCAAAAGAACTTTTAAACGGGCCTGAATGTGTTGTACATGGCACAGGTGAATTGCCAGCCGGTTATTACTTTGACCCAGTTACTGGTTTATTGACACCGCTCATCACAAGTGGTAATCCACTCATGATAGAGCCGATCATACCGAGTTTGCCAGATGATTATAATTCCATACCATCCGCAACACCAGAACCGAGCACTGGCATTTTCAACCCAATCAGTCCGACACCAGTGCCTACAATTGCACCAACCCCTGTTCCAACACCAGAGCCGACGCCAACCGCCGTACCGGAATACACACCACAATCTGCATTCCGTACGCCTGCACCTACTCCTGAAGCTCCTGTGGTTCCGGACTTACCGACAATAGATGACCCGATTAGTTTAGACCAATTTACTCCTTAATAAGATGAACGCCCTTGCGTTTTTGCAAAAGCAAAAATACAAGGGCGTTTTTTAATTCAAATTTAAATCGCTTTTTCCACCTGTTTTTTTCACAAGTCGAATTTCAGAAATTACCATGCGTTTATCAATTGCTTTGCACATATCATAAATGGTTAGAGCCGCTATGCTTACCGCCGTTAGTGCTTCCATCTCGATACCTGTTTTTGCAAAACAATTGACTGTGGCTGTAATTTTCAATCCATCTTCTTCTGTTTCAATGTCAACCACTGCGTGTTCTATGGCAATGCCGTGACACATGGGAATCAGTTCATTTGTTTTTTTTGCAGCCATGATTCCAGCTACTCGTGCCGTTGCTAGAACATCACCCTTTGGCACACTGCCCTCGACAATCGCATCTATCGTTTTCTTATCCATAAAAATTTTTCCAACAGCAACGGCAACCCTCTTTGTTGGCGTTTTTTCAGAAACATCAACCATTAGGGCTTGCCCCTTTTCATTTATATGTGTTAATTCCATAAGCACACCTCCGAAAAACATTTTACCATATCAATTTTTTATAGTCAAAACATTCGTTTTCCTTTATAATGGTTACAAAAATAAAAACGGAGGTATGTTATGTACACTTTTAGTGTTTTGACTGTCAGCGATAAGGGATATTCAAATGAGCGACAAGACTTGAGCGGCGAAATGATAAAGAATTTTTTTGAATCTAAGGGCAACGAGCTAAAACTATATACAATTGTTCCTGATGAGCTGGACATGATCCAATCAAAGCTTGAAGAAATGGCAGACAAACACAAGAGCCATGTCATTCTCACCACAGGTGGCACAGGCTTTAGCCCTCGTGACATCACGCCGGAAGCAACAAAACTCGTGATAGAACGAGATGTTCCGGGAATCCCCGAGGCAATTCGTGCGTTTAGCATGACAAAAACCCCAAGAGCCATGCTCTCACGTGCGGTATGCGGCATTCGTGGTAAGTCATTGATTTTAAATATGCCTGGAAGCCCAAAAGCAATTTCCGAAACGCTTGACTTTGTTTACGATTCATTAATTCATGGGTTGGATATTTTAAATGCAAACGCTTCTGAATGTGCGAACGATAGAAAATGATTTTTATTGTCAACTTTTGTTATTAATTGACAAAAACAATTTATGTTGCTATAATATTTTTATACTAAATCTCACGATTCTAAATATCTGTAGGCATTTTGCTCATGATTTTAGAACGGCTAGCCCCAAAAGGGCTACAAGGGTTTGTCTGGAAACGGACAAGCCTCCAAAGTGCTAACATTGCACTGGAAAGTGGGTAGAATGCTTTTGCATATCCTCGTGGGCTTAGTAAAAATATAACTTAGGAGGATTTTTTTATGAAGAAATTTTTATCAGGGGCTTTAGCACTTACGCTCACATTGTCATTGGCAACAACTGCCTTTGCCGCTGTTCCCGCAGTAAAAATTAATGGTACCGCACCAACCGCAATCGCACAAGCATTCATTAACAGTGACAACCGCACCATGGTGCCGCTTTCTTATTTCGAAAAAGCCGGTGTTAGAGTTGCATGGAATGACCAGCTTCAAGAAATTACTCTCGTTTCCAGTACAAAAGTTGTGGTTGCGACAATCGGCAAAACTACAATTAAAGTAGATGGAAAAGACTCAAGCGTTGCCGCTCAACCTGCTTTGGTCTCAAACGTACCATTTCTTCCACTAAGAGCCTTCTCTGATTTATTTGGCATGAGTATCACTTGGGAAAATGCAACATCCACTGCAAACCTAAGCAGCACACTCACTCTTCCAACCGCAACCAATAAAACTCTTTTACTTGCAACCACAACCAGCACAAAAGACTCTGGACTTTTAGACGTTTTACTTCCAGTTTTTACAAAAGCGACAGGAATTGAAGTCAAAGTTTCTTCCGTTGGAACAGGTGCTGCACTAAAACAAGGTTCGGACGGCGAAGCAGATGCAATGCTTGTTCACTCAAAAGCGGCAGAACTTGAAGGCATGAAGGCAGGCGACGGAATTGGCCGCCAAGAAATTATGTACAATGATTTTATTATCATAGGCCCTGCGGCTGATCCCGCAAATGTTAAATCAGCAAACAACAAAGTAACAGAAGCTTTAAAAGCAATTGACAAGGCTTCTGCGATATTTATATCTCGTGGTGATAAATCCGGAACAGATAACAAAGACAAAGCAATCTGGAAAACTGCGGGAATCACGCCAAACCCTAAGACTTATATGGAAGCGGCAAGCGGAATGCTCGCAACGCTTACAATCGCTGATGAAAAAGGTGCATACACATTAACAGATCGTGCAACTTATCTTGCAAACAAAGATAAATTTGATTTAGTCGTTGTTTGTGAAGGAGATAAAGGGCTTTTAAACCAATACAGCGTTATGCCTGTAAACCCAAATAAAAACGACAAAATCAACGTGGTCGCTGCTATGCAGTTTGCAGAATTTTTAACTTCAAACGAAGCACAAGATGTTATCAATTCTTTTGGCGTTAAAGAATACGGTGCTCCATTATTCTTCTTTAACTACAAATCTTCTTATTAATTTGATCTCGTGGTGACTTATGGATTATATTTTGAGCGGATTTAAAACTGCATTTGGAATTATTTTTCAGTTTGACAAAGAGCTGATGGAAATTGTTATGCGTTCTTTGGTCGTTTCAATTTCTGCGTCTTTATTGGCATCTGCAGTAGCCATTCCAATTTTTCTTTTCCTAGGTAGCTATAAATTTAAAGGCGAGGGTTTTCTCTCTCGCCTTTTGAGTTCACTCATGAGTACACCTTCGGTTTTTATTGGATTGGTGGTTATGCTTTTTTTAGGCAGACGTGGACCTTTGGGCGATTTTCAGTTGCTGTACACGGTTCCGGGCATGATTATTGCCCAATTTTTTCTCGTGTTGCCGCTGATTAGTGCCATGACCTATGAGCTTTCTAAAAATTATGCAAGGAAAATAAAAAGACTGGGCTTAACACTCGGTGCAAATAAGTTTCAAAACACAATACTTTCAGGAATTGAACTAAAAGACGTACTTTTTATTTACATCATCACGACTTTTTCAAGGGCAATCTCCGAAGTTGGCGTTGTTATGATGGTCGGCGGAAACATGAAAGGCTTCACCTCCGTGATGACTACAACCATATCCATGTATAACTCAATGGGCGAATACGAAATGGCAATCGCACTTGGCATAATCCTTGTAACCATTTCTTTCGTAATAAACTGGTGTGCGTACTCCTTTAAAGAAAAGGGCGTGAAGTATGGAAGTTAAAATAAATTCTCTGATCAAAAAAGTCAGCCCACAATTCACTTTGCAAGTCGATTCTGCAATTTTTCAAAGTGGCAAAGTGATTGGCCTTGTTGGACACAACGGCAAAGGAAAAACAACACTTCTAAACATACTGGCTGGGCTTGATAATGAATTTACTGGAGAAATTCTATACGACGGAAAAAAAATATCGCCCCTACTTCGCAAGCAAATTACCATGACTTTTCAAACCCCAGCCCTACTCAACAGAAGTGTATACGCAAACATCGAATATCCGCTTAAAATCCGCAAGCTTGATTCTTCAAAACGGAAAGAAGTTATTTCGGATATGCTTAGCAAGCTAAATATCGAGCACTTATCCAAAAAAAACGCCACCAAACTATCTGGTGGGGAGAGCCAACGAGCCGCACTCGCACGAGGACTTTCTTTCTCGCCAAGATTGCTTTTGCTCGATGAACCCTTTTCTGCAATCGACGAAAAATCTATTCATAACATGGAACAATGCATTCTCGATTACAACAAAGCAACCGGTGCAACCGTTGTTCTTGTTTCACACAATTCACAACAAATTGAAAATATGTGCAACAGCATCATTACTTTGTGATATGCTGTTGCACTATTTTTTTACACCTGTTGCGTAAAACAATGAGTAAGGTACCTTTTTTTCAAGACGAATCACTTCATCTTTATAGAAAGTTCCTACTTCGACATCGAAAAACCCCGCACAGAGAAATTGTTCTTTTATAAACTCGTGTGAGAAGCCATTATGCCCATCATAATTCGGTTCATGTGCATGAAAACTGCCGTCTTCTTTGTCAAGATCTATGATGCAAAGAATTCCATCGGGGTTAAGAACAGTATAAAAAGATTCAATCATTTGCCCAATATTTTTAATATGATGAAGTACCATAGCGGCGTAGATAATGTCTGGCTTTTTGTCCGTGTACGAGTCTTCCGTTAAATCAAGTCGCATTGGAATCATATTTTTGATTCCCGATTCATTGATTTTATTGTTTAGAACATCAATCATTCCAGTTGATGAATCAGCAAGTATAATTTCTTCGAAATCATGAATTAAATTGAAACTTACAAGACCTGTTCCGCAACCATATTCCATTGCCGTCCTCACGTCTCTCCCAGAAACAATTTCTTTGATTTTGATTGCTACTGCTTTTGCTCTATCCATTCGCCGTTCTATGTCCCAATTCAAAGCTTCAATATCAAAGTCCATTGTTTAACCCCCAATATATTTGTCTTTTCATTATAAGTCAATTTTTATTTAATAACAAGAACACCATATTATTTTTGTTCTCATTTAAAGGAATCTGCTTTACAGCGCCAATAAACTAATATAGAATGTACCCAGAATAGTTTGCTTAATCTCGTCATGAGTAGACAAATATTTTTAAAATCGGGGGACTATAGCGATGCACAAATATGTTTTTAGACTTTTTGTTACTTTGATCTTGGCTCTTGCTACGTTACAAACACCGACCTATGCACAGGCTGATGATAAAACCATTCTCATTGCAATTTCCGACAGCACGCCAATTGTTACGGATCGAATGCTGCTAACAGCTTTCAAAAAAATTGGGTATGATGTCGTTGTAGAAAGAATGCCAGCAAGAACAGCAATTAGCACGGTCAACGTCGGCGACAAACACGTGCTAGGCATACAAACTTCTATTATTGAGGCAGAAAACCCAAATCTCGTGCGTGTACCCGAATCTTTTTCGAAAGTTATTTTCCAAGTGTATGCGAAAGCCGACAGTAAGATTTCAGTCCAGTCTTGGGAAGATACAGCCAACCTAAAAGTTGCCTACAACGTAAACCAAAACTATGTCGAAAATAAATTAATGGAATATAGCAAATCGCCTGTTAAAACAAACTCTGCCGCAGCGACTCTTGAGGCACTGGGCAACGGCGAGGCTGACATTGCAATTATTCAGGAGTATAAAATTGCCAACAATATTGCCCCCAAAGGAACGATAAAAGCAGGTATCACTGACGAAATTCCTGTGTATTCTTTTGTGAATAAAGAGTATTCATACTTGGTTCCTAAAATTTCAAAAGCGTACCAAGAAATGAAAGCGGATGGTACGCTCGAAAAAATTCAAAAGCAGCAGCCCATCGGAGAAAAAAAAGAAAAAACAATCCTACACATCTCCTCCTATGATTCTACTATGGTATGGGAAGAAGAATTAACTCGTGGTGTTAGAACCGTTTTGAACACTGCCAATGGTATTACCTACATAAATGTTCCACTCAATACAAGACGGTTACAAGGAATTGAACTTCAAAAAAATATAGCGAAGAACAATCTTTGTGCCCAGCTTTTAGAAAAAGTTCCTGATGTAATTATTGCTTCCGATGATAATGCGCTGGATTTTGTCATTAGCAACTACCCCACGCTGTTTGTGAATTTACCTGTCGTTTTTTGTGGTCTCAACGGATATGATGACTCTATTCCCTATGCTCTAAACGACAACGCAACAGGTGTAGTCGAAAAACTTTCGGCGGCAAAGACTTTAGAAGAGATGTTGAAAATTTATCCCACCACAAAAAAAGTATTTGTTATAAATGACTATTCTTTATCCGGTCAGAAAATAAGAAGTGCGGTAGAAGAAGATTTAAAAAACTACACAGGTAATGTTGCCATTGAGTATAACGAAAACCTAACTTTTCAGCAACTAGGTGAGCATCTGAATTCGCTTGATGCAGATACTTTGGTCTTGCTCGGCACTTACTTCACAGACAAAAATAATGCTTATTATTTGGAAGCCGATATTGCAAAACTGATTCAAAATAATACCAAATTACCTTTTTTCACTTTGTACACAGGCACGCTTGGACTTGGTTCTTTGGGTGGTAAAGTTACCAATAGCTATAATCACGGCACCGAAGCAGCAAAAATGGCATTAGCCATACTAGACGGAACTCCTCCAAGTGGAATTCCAATTGTCTATGACTCCGAAAACTTAAACGACTGGATATTTGATACGAATACTATTGAAAAATATCATGTCAACACCAGCCTCATTCCGACTGGTGCCACTATAATCAATAAAAAAATTCCAATTTATAAAAGCGATCCGGTTTTGGTTACCGTTATGATAAGCATTATTCTTTTGGTAATAATTGTTGCCGGCGTCTTGGGACTTTTCCTTATTGCCATGCGAAAACGCAATGCCGTACTTGTTGAACTTCAAAAAAGCTTGCATACAGCCGAGGAACTTCACGAAAAAGACTTGATTATCAAATCTGTAAAAGACAGGCTTGAGAAAACAATTGAAAGCTCCCCCATTGGGTATGCCGTAACCATTGAGGGAAAATTAAAAGAAATGAATAACTATGTCAAAGAGCATTTTGAAGCAAATCTAGATGAATACATACGAAATATCTATGATGACCCGACAGCACGAGATGAAATACAACAAGCACTGGAGTCACACGGAACGGTACACAACAGAATCGTTACACTCATTCGTAGAACTGGCAAGCGGGAGAGGTTTCAACTTAGTTTTGCTGATATTATGTATGAAGACAAAAAAGCATTTATCACTTGGGCGGTATCCGTAGAGGAAACCGAATTGCAAAAAGATTCTCTTAGGCTTGCAGAGCAAGGCTTGCAAATGATAGTCGATACATTGCCGATTCCTCTTTTAATTGTTGAAAAAACAAACAACGATATTTTATACACAAATAAATCGTCACAGTTTATGTTCCAAGGAAATGGCACAACAGAATCCGACGGAAAATTATCAAACTTTGTAGAGCGATATTACGAGGTCATGGACGAATTTGACGAGACTGTCAACTTTGAAATCCCCTACTTCACTCATGCTGAAACCGAAATAGACTTAATGGTGTACGCACGCGAAATAGCCTACAAAAATGACAACTGTATCATTTTTATTTGCCAAAATATTTCAGACCAAAAGAAACAAGCGGAACACTTGCTCAGAGCGGCTGAAAAAGAACGAGAAGCAAATCAATTAAAGGGCGTGTTCCTAGCCAATATGAGCCACGAAATCAGAACACCGATGAACGCCATAATTGGTCTATCTCAAGTTGCTTTGTTAAAAAATCAAAACGATGAAAATATCGACTTATACAAAAAAATAAATCTATCTGCAAAAAATCTTTTGTCAATCATAAATGACATCTTAGATTTTTCAAAAATTGAAGCAGAAAAACTTGACCTTATTGATGAAGAGTTTTGTTTGGAAGATGTTGTTAGCAACTCATTCATGATGGCATCCGAACGCATCGAATCAAAGAAAATTGAAATGCTTTTAAACATAAGCCCCAACGTTCCATGTTTCCTATATGGTGATAGAACAAGGCTCTGGCAGATACTCAAAAATCTTCTCGACAATTCGGCGAAATACACAAATGAAGGCCGAATCGTGCTTGATATATCCGTAAACGAGCAAAAAACGGATTTAGAAAAAGTAACTCTCAGGTTTGTGGTGACGGACACAGGCATTGGCATGAGTGAGGAACAAGTGAGTATGCTGTTCACGCCATTTACGCAATTCCATAACAATGTTTTCAAAAACAAAAAAATGGGAACTGGTCTTGGCATGTCCATCACAAAGCAGTTGGTTGAACTGCAAAATGGCACGATTGACCTGACAAGTGCAAAAGACAAAGGCACAACCGTTACCGTCGAAATTGCCTACAAGTGGTCAGACATTGGCACAACCACACAAATGATGATAGAGGATATGCTTTCAAAACATAAAGCACTACTAAGCCCAGTTTTGCTTGTCGACGACGATGAATATTGTTTAAAAATAATGTCTGGTATGCTCGCAGCAAGCGGTATCGAATCTGTGTGTGTCACAAACAGCAAAGATGCATTGCAAAAAGTTACAGAGGCAAAAAACCAAAAGCCATTTCATATGATTATTGTTGATTATATGTTAGGACATGAAAATGGTCTTGAGTTAGGACGCAAAATAAAAGAAATTACACAGAACGTGAAACTTCTTATGGTAACCGCTTATGCTAAGCAGTTTATTTCATCGGAACACATTCATGAAGCGGGCTTTGTTGATGTAATCGAAAAGCCGTTCATCGTATCTTCCTTTATTAAAAAACTCTGCGACTCTTCCGGAGTGTCCATTAAAAAAGAACAAGACAGTTATCCAAGCTTTAAAAATGCAAGAGTTTTGCTATGCGAGGATAACATCATTAATCAACAGGTTGTCCTTAGTATGCTTGAGGTATTTGAAATTGAAGCAGAGGTTGCAAACAATGGTAAAGAGGCCATTGAGCTTCTCAATAAACAACCGTTTGATCTCGTATTTATGGACATCATCATGCCGGTTATGGACGGACACGAGGCAGTAATTGCAATTAGAAACAGCAATGAGTCTTACAAAAATGTAAGCATTGTTGCCTTAACTGCCAACGTAATGGCCGATGAGGTCGCACGTTGTTTAGATGAAGGAATGAATGGTCACATAGAAAAGCCAATTCAGTTTGAGGTTTTGCAAGAGTACTTGGTTAAGTTTTTGGGATCAATTACACATGAATAATTTTTAAAGAACAAGAATACATTATTGTATCCATACACTAATCTTAGGAGGAACCATAATGGAAAATTTTGACCTTTACAAAGACATAGCGGAGCGCACCAACGGCGATATTTACATTGGTGTTGTAGGCCCCGTAAGAACGGGAAAATCAACCTTTATCAAAAGATTTATGGAGCAACTGGTCATACC
>JAVBKL010000027.1:0-7445 GCA_031554055.1 Eubacteriales bacterium
CGAATTCGAAACTCAAGTTTGGTTGTATTTAATGTTTTTACTGCTTCCTGTGACAGCTTGTTTACAGTTTTTTCAAGTTCATTAAAAACTCCCATTCCTATTCCTCACTTTCACTAGGAAGCATTGCGCCGCACTTGGAGCAGAATCCTGAAGACTTTTCATTTGCCTTTCCACAACTCGGGCAAGCTTTTGTGCTGTTTATGATATTGAGTTCTTCCTTTAAAAGTTCAAGCTTTAACTCTAGTTCTGATACTTGGTTAAACTCTTCGGTTAAATTGGTTCCAAATTCTGTGTTGCCGTTTAAAAACAACTCTCGAGCTTTTTTTCCAATTTGTGTATACATGGAACGTAAGTTTTCTTCTTCATTTGTTATGGTTAAGTTTAACTTTGTGACTTTGATTAGTTTATTTGATGACTTTTGCATATTTTTTGTGAGATTAAAAAAAGTATTTTTTAGTCCAGTTTTGCTATCCATAAACGCACCCCTTTTATTTATTGACATTATGATAATTTTAATACTGATAAAAATAGTTTATTTATAGCGAGCTTCTTCTTCTCTTCTGTATTGTTCCATCACTGATTTAAGTAGGTCAGCGTTTGTTGGTGGCGTGTATGTAATGGCGTTTGCACCGGCTTCAATAGTTTGCAAAATGGATTCGTCTTTGTTTCCACCAGTGGCAATAATTGGGATAGTTGGAAACTCTTTTCTGATTTTTGCAACGATTTTTGCCGTGTTCGCTCCACCAGACACATTGATTATATCCACACCGGCGTTGAGTTTTTCATTCACATCAGTAAATTCCGAAACGACGGTATAAATGACTGGGATACCAACAGCATTTTTAACATTGGAAATTGTCTCAATCGGTGCGGGGGCATTCAGTACAACGGCGAGTGCTCCTTGAAACTCTGCGTGGAGTGCAATGTTTACGGATCGAGTGCCGTTTGTCAAGCCGCCACCGACGCCGCATAAAACCGGTACATCAGCCACTGATAAAATGGCTTGCGTGATGGTTGGGTGGGGGGTAAATGGATAAACGGCTATAATTGCATCGGCATTTGAATATCTGATAATTGCAATATCGGTTGTGAAAAGCAAAGAGCGAAACGTCTTGCCAAAAATGGTGATTCCACTACAATGAGATTTTATAATTTCTGGAACTTGCACAATATTCTTTCGTAACTCGGTTGTCAGGTTTGGCGTTTCTAGTACCTTCTTGTCCATAATAAAACTCCTCTCTTGTACTAAAATTAATGTTCTAACTTTAAATTTTTAAGTTCGCGTCTTATAAAAATAAGAGTGATCATGCAAGCCAAAAAATCGGATAACGGACCTGCGATCCACATACCTGTTAAACCCAAGAACTTTGGTAAAAATATATACGAAGGAATTAAGAAAATGACTTGTCGAAGCTGGCTTAAAATTAAAGATATTTTTGCTTTGCCAATGGCGGAATAGAAATTGACAAGTGGAATTTGCAAACCAACAAGAGGGAGCATACACAAGAAAATTCTCATACCTGTCGCACCTGTTTCAATCAGCTCGGCATCGGCATTAAATGCGGCAATGAGTTGTGGAGCAAATGCTTCGACCACAACAAAACCAAAACAGCAAATGATAAAAGAATAAATTACGCTCCACTTTAGAGCATCTTTCACACGATCTAAATTTCCAGCACCGTAATTATAACCAATGATGGGTTGGGTGCCTTGATTAATTCCAAAAAGCGGCATTAAAAAAATCATGGTCAAACTCATGATAACGGTCATCGCACCAATTGCAATATTTCCGTCAGACAATTCTAAGTCTCCATAAAATTTTAAATTATAGTTGGCGATTACTGTAACAAAGCTTGCCGTAATCTGCATTAGAAACGGAGCCATGCCAATTGCAAAAATAGGCATGATGATTGCTTTTTTTAAAAATAACTTTGCTTTTTTAATTCTCAAATTTGGAACACCAGTGTAATAATACGCCATAACCCAAATACATGAGATGCTTTGTGATATGATTGTTGCAATTGCCGCGCCTTGAATACCCATGTCGAGCCCAAAAATGAAAATTGGGTCAAGAATCATGTTGCAGATGCCACCTAACAGTTGAGTTGAAGCAAATCTTTTTGGATTTCCAGTGGCTCTTATTGGGTGGTTCATTGAAAAAGAAACAATGCCAATCACTGAACCGCCAACTATGATGTTGTAATAGGGGAGAGCGTAAACCATCATATTGGCATCTGCACCGACTGCGGTGAGAATTTGTGTTCCAAAAAGCAAACCAACTATGGAAACAACAATACCAATCAGAACGGATAATGTTAGTGCGTTGCCAAGAATATTTTCCGCTCCGTCTTTGTCTTCTTTGCCAAGCCGTAATGAAATTGCCGCTGCCGCACCAATTCCCACGAGTTGTGCAAAACCCATGATGACATTCATGACCGGCATACAAAGCCCAATTCCTGTGAGAGCGGCAGTGCCAATGTCTGGAATTTTTCCAACCCAAAAACGGTCAATCACGTTGTACATTGCGTTGACGAGCATTCCGATTATTGTCGGGATTGAATAACTTAAAACTAACTTGCTAATTTTTTCTGTCGCCATTCTTTGCTGTGGAGTTGTAGGTGTACCTTGCTGCATTTTTATCTTCCTCTTCGAGTTTTGATTTTCATTCATTTTATCATGTTATGGAAAATAATTACAAGCTATTATTAGCGACTTTTATTTTTGTTGCCAAGTTTCGAAAAATGAAATCATTCCTTTATAGATTGACCAAGCCATTTTTTCTTGGTATTCATCGTCTGCAAGATTTTTTCGTTCGTCGGGGTTTGATAAAAACCCGCATTCGATAATAACCGACGGTACTTCACTTCTAGTAAGCATATAGTAGCTGGCATCGGCCTTGGGTTTTCGTTTGTTATTGGGTTGAATAAATTCCTTTATCTCGTTTTGAATACTTTGTGCAAGCAGTTTTCCGCTTTCTGATTTATTGAAATAAAAAACTTGGGCACCTCGTATATCTTCGTCGGTGTACGAGTTTTGATGAATGCTTATGAGTAAATCCGCCCCAAGGCTATTTGCAATTTCTTTTCGTGCAAGCATGTCGCTCCGCTTGCGGTCACCTAGGGCTTCGTCAATCGTTCTCGTGTTAATAACAATGGCTCCGCCAAGCTCCAAGTAGTGTTGAAGCTTCTCGGCTATTTTTAAATTGAGATCTTTTTCAAGAATGGTTTTTTCGCCGACCATTCCGGGATCCCAACCGCCGTGACCGGCATCAAGAATGATAACTTTATTTTGACAAGGCATGGAGAAGGCAGCAACAGTTTCAGAATTGTGGCGGATACATATAAAGGTAGTAATAACTAAAATTGTTAGCGCTGTTACAACAATCAGTGGGTGCATTTTTTTATTAAACAATAATTTCATAAGCCCTCCCAAGTATCATTAATTTTTTTGTAGCTTTATAAACGTATTCATAATTTCAAACGATTATTCGGTTTAGTGAACAAAAGTCGTCACCTTATTTGCCTTGAGTATCCTTTTCTCCTAATAAAAAAAATCCTAAATTACGCGGCTAAGCGTTATAGGACTTTGATGTTTTTATATAATTTGCACTTATCAGTCGGTTGATTCGTCGTTGGCATCGTCGTTGAAATCAGCAACTTCTGCATAATTGAATCTTGCGGGTTTTGCAACTGGTTCTCGCATTAATTTCTCGGCGGTATACTTTTCAACTGCAATATATCGTAATAAATCTGTTATGTTCGTAACTTCCTTGCCTTTGCCATTTACACCAAAACGGACTTGGATGATTGTCATAAAGTATTGACTTTTTTCGGGTGGCTCATAAATGTCGATTCGTGTGAAGTTAGAAGTATCAGCAGGAGGCGTTTCAGAAATCAAAAGTAATTTATCAAAATTACCTCTTTCCAAATCTGCACGATAGTCTTCGATATTTATTTGTTCAAATTCTCTTACTCCTTCGATTTTTTTAAGCCATTTTTTTTCATCCTCGCAGTAAAGAGAAATATAAGTTCCCAAAAACCCAAACCAACCAGCCAATATAATAATTGCAAACTCAACTGCCCAAACAATCCAAAGGATAACGCCAGTTGGCGTAAAACCTAAGAAACTCCAAATGCCGAAAACATTGATTTCTTTTATGTACTCAAATAATTCTGATGGGTGTAAAAAGAAAAAAGCTGACACAATGAGGCGTTCTAAAAATGTGTAGCTTTCGGATTCGGCTAAAACGATAGGAACATAGATACACCACTCCACGTATTTTAATAAAATGCAAGCAAGCAAAACAAGTGCAGTAGCAAAAAAAGTGTTACGAATATGACCTATTTGTGCAGCCGAACCTACACAAAAACCAAAAAACACAGAGATAATGCCTGTTATAAGAAAATTCAAATAAATGAATGGAATATAATAAATCAAGTAAATATAAACAATGCTAAGTATGGGTACAGAAATGCCAATCAATAAGAGTGTTAAAGGTAACAGCAGCAAATTAATTTTGCCAGAATGCTTGTAATAAATGTCACCCGTCATAGAGATACCCCCAATAGTTTTAATTTTGATTTTACTATAGTAAGGTGTTTAAGTAAAGTGTTTATTGACTGCAAGTCAATTATTCGGGTTAAAGAGAGTTGTAATATTGAAAATCTAAATAAGGTATGATAATATTATGCACATATGAAGAGAAGGGCGAATTGATAGCAATTTATTAAAATTAGGATTAGGGGAGTTTGAATGGAGAAGAGTAAGCATGAAAAAATCTTTCTTTCATCGCCGCACATGAGCGAAGAAGGATTTGAAATGGAATTTATCAATGAAGCATTTGCTACGAATTGGATCGCACCACTTGGCGAAAACGTAAATAAATTTGAAACGGAACTAGCGGAAAAAGTTGGCTCCGCCTATGGCGCGGCGTTGTCCTCGGGCACATCGGCAATTCATTTGGCATTAAAAGCCGCTGGCATAAAAGCGGGGGATCGAGTTTTTTGTCCAACATTTACTTTTTCGGCAACCATCAATCCAATACTGTACGAAAACGCAGTTCCTGTTTTTATTGACAGTGACTTTGAAACTTGGAACATGAGCCCAGCTCGGTTGGAAGAAGCGTTTGAAAAATATCCTGATACCAAGTTTGTGCTTGTTGTGCATCTATATGGATTATCCGCAGACTTAGATCGGATTATGGAAATTTGCAAAAAGTACAACGCTGTTTTAATTGAGGACGCCGCAGAATCGCTTGGAAGTTTTTATAAAGGAAAGCCGACAGGATCTTTTGGCGAATACGGAATTTTTTCGTTTAATGGGAATAAAATAATTACAACATCTGGCGGAGGAATGCTTGTATCGAATAATAAAGAGAGAATAGAAAAAGTTCGATTTTGGTCAACACAGTCACGTGATACCGCAAGGCATTATCAGCATAGCGAAGTTGGGTACAACTACCGCATGAGTAATATTGTTGCGGGAATTGGGCGTGGACAACTGAAAGTGCTTGATAGGCGTGTTGCCAAGAAAAAATATATTTTTGATTATTATAAAAAAGAACTTGGTGAGCTGAACGGAATTAGTTTTATGCCAATCAACGAGTGGGACAATCCAAATTGTTGGCTTACGTGCGTCATGGTAAAAGGTTCTGTAACGGCTCTTGATATCATGGTTGAGCTTGAAAAATATAATATTGAGACTAGACCGATATGGAAACCAATGCATATGCAACCTTTATTTGAGAAAAATGATGTTTTTGGTGGAGATATTTCCAAAGAAATTTTTGAATCAGGGCTTTGCTTACCGTCTGATACAAAACTTACCGATGAGCAGTTGGATAAAATTATAGGAATCATAAAAGGAATGTGGTAGAATTGCCAAAAATTAGAATTTATAAATATTTTTTCAAAAGGCCGATAGATTTTTGTTTGTCACTCATAGGAATCGTTGTGCTGTTTCCGATTTTGGCAATCGTTGCACTTTTGGTTCGGATTCATTTTGGAGCACCTGTTGTTTTTAAGCAAGAACGCCCTGGAAAAAATGGGAAGTCATTTATGATTTATAAATTTCGAACCATGACAAATGCACGAGATAAAAACGGAAATTTATTGCCCGATGAAATCAGGCTGACAAAGTTTGGAAAGCTGCTTAGAAAAACATCGCTCGATGAACTTCCAGAGCTATGGAATATTCTAAAAGGTGACATGAGCATCGTGGGGCCAAGACCACTGCTTGTAAGTTACTTACCTCTTTATAATAAAGAGCAAAAGAAACGGCATCACGTTCGACCCGGCTTAACAGGTCTTGCACAAGTGAACGGCAGAAATGCAATTTCTTGGGAAGAGAAGTTTCGTTATGATGTGCAATATGTGGATGACATCACATTCATGGGTGATGTGTCCATCGTTATTCAGACAATTCAAAAAGTAGTAAAGAGTGAATCGGTCAATAGCCCAAACCATGCAACCATGGAACCTTTTACAGGAACGAAAAACTAAGCAACAAAAAATCCCGCTCACTTCATTCACACGTGAGCGGGATTTTTATACAGAACATTTTATTTGGTTTCTTTCCAACGACTAATCTCGTCCCAAAGTTCTTCACGTTCAAGACCACGTTCCCAACCAGCAATTCCTTTTACATCATGAGTCGTTGCCACTTTAAGTTTTTCTTTGATGGAGTCAATATCTTCTAGCCATACTCTGTAGGTAATTTCTTTTCCTTCTTCGGTGGCTTTATAGTCTCCGTAGTACGAGCCAATATCTGCCAACCATTCAAAGCTTGCACCTTTTTCTATAAATGTATCATAGGCTGTTTTCATGCCTGTATTTTTAATGGTGTGAACAGTTTTGCCATCGACTACTTCTTCACGCCAGATTCGCACATAAAATGGCAAACCCATTAAAATCTTTTCTTTTGGAACTTCTGTCAGTGTTGCGGCAATTCCCTCGTCAACAAATGGCAGAGAAGCAACAGGGCCGCTTGTTTCCGAGCCAGAATAATGCTCATCATACGTCATGACACAAATATAATCCACGGCTTTTCCGATTTCTGTACGGTTGTAGTATTTTGTGTAAATCGGTACAAACATATCAACGGATAAAACGACGCCTTGCTCATGCAGCAGTGGCGCAAGTTCACGTATAAACTGCAAGTAATAGGGAGCATCGTCTTTTGCGAGGGCTTCAAAGTCAATGTTGATGCCGTCAAGATTGTACAAAGAACTAAGTGCGAGCAGTTGTTTGATCACATACTCACGCACAGCTGTGTCGCTTAAAATCGCATGATTTAACTCACGGTTAAAATTATCCGAAATGAGTGCCCAAACTTGATAGCCGCTTTCATGTGCCCAATCCACATATCCTTTGTCGGCGATGTTTATAATATCTCCATTTAGCTTGTCCGCATCAAATGAAAACCAAGTGGGGGAGAGCACATCAACG
>JAVBKL010000067.1:0-2923 GCA_031554055.1 Eubacteriales bacterium
TGAATATAATGTGCCCCAGCCGCTTCCACAATTTTAACTTCTTCACCCAATCGTGCAAAATCAGCCGACAATATTGATGGTGCTAATTTAAACATAATCTCACTCCTTACAAGTGTTTGCCGCAAACGATCTTATGTTCTCGAATTGTACAGGTCCTCATAAATTGAAACATAACGTTCGTAACGCTCTACACTAATATTTATTCCGACTTGTTCCTTAATAGCACAGTCCGGTTCGTTTATATGTCTGCAATCAGAAAATCTGCATCTGCCCAAATGCGGTTGAAATTCCCTGAAAAGTCTATCGAGCGTTTGTGGCATGATATGCGAAAGACTTAGGGAGGTAAAGCCTGGCGAATCCACGATATAAGTATCCTCAAAAATCTCGATAAGCTCCGCATGACGAGTTGTATGCTTGCCACGTTCGATTTTTGTGCTTAACTCGCCTGTTTCCATCTTTCCAAACTCGAGAAAATTATTAACAATGCTCGATTTTCCCACGCCAGACGGCCCAGCAAATACCGAAACCTTGCCGCTTAAAATTTCTCTTAGCTTTTCAATTCCAAATTTATTGGTTGCAGAAAGAGAGACAACTTTATAACCTATCTCCTCATAAAACTCTTCGATTACCAAATAATTATCTACTAAATCAACCTTGTTAATGCAAATGACAACATCGAGTTTTTGTTCCTCTGTCAGAATTATCAAGCGTTCAAGCAAATCAAAGTTAATGGTCGGACTTTCTGCCGCAAAAACAATGATTGCTTGATCAACATTTGCAACCCTTGGGCGAATCAGTTCGGTTTTTCGTTCTTCAAACTTGCTGATTGTTGCTGTAAATTTTGTATAATCAATTTCGTCCAAAAAAACATAGTCACCCACGAGAGGCGTAAAGTTCTTCTTTCTAAAAATTCCTCGCACATTACACGCAAAACGACCTGCAGCTGTATCAACGGTATAAAGTCCGCCGATGCCTTTAACAATTCTACCTTGCAAATATTTTTTTTCATTTAAATTTTTCTGTTCCGGGTCAGCCCCATCAGTTTCGTTCATGTATTGCAATCTCCTCTACTCGGAAAAATCAATATTTTGAATCCCTTGGATATAGCTTTGACCATTTTCATCATATGCAAAAACAAGAATTTCTTCTTTTCCGGTTCCTTTGACTTCAAGTTTTAGTGGCAAGTCTGCAATTTTTACCATCTGGTAAAAAATCTCATCATTTTTTTCGGCTGTGTTTTGTATAACCAAAACTTTAACTTCCGATACACCTTCGGGAATGTTGGTCAGTTCAATTGACAACATCTTTGACTTGACTGCTGGTGGCGTTTCTGTTGGCACTTCCGCACTCGGTTTTGGCGTTTCTGCCGGAGGCCCTGAACTTAAAACAAATTTTACTGGTGTGCCAAGAGGCAACTCGGTATTTGCATTCACCAATTGGTCTATCACCGTGCCAATTGGTGCCGTTTTGCTTGGTGCAGAAGTTGCATGGTCAACCGAAAGTCCTGCATCTTGCAACGTTTTAATTGCCACAGCTTCTGTCATTCCTGTTAATTTTGGAACGACTGCTGTTTTCTGCCTTTTGCCGCTACTTACATACAGCGTAATATTTGTGCCTTCGGGAACAAAAGAATCGCCCTCTGGCTCTTGACGAATCACTACATTCACAGGAACTTCTTCGCTCCACTCAAGCTTCTCTGTCGCTGTGATTGGATAATTAAGCTTATTAAGTATTTCTATTGCGTCATCAATATTTTCATTCGCAACACTTGGCACTTTATAACCAGAGATTCCCTTACTCACAACTACTTCAACATTTTCGCCTTCATAAATTATGTCGTCATCACCAATGTTTTGTGAGAGAATTAGTCCTTTTTCAACAGTATCGCTTTCTTCTTCGCCAGAAACCACCAAGTTCACGCCAAGGCTTTCTGTCAAAGCTTGTGCCGACTCGACTGTCATTTGCGATAAATTTGGCAAGTACACTTCTACTGGATTTTTTTCTGCCTTAGTGCCTTTAAAAAAGATATTGTAGCCAAAAACCGAAATTATCGCAATAATAACTAAAGATGTGAGTATGGCAGAGATTACCACCTTTTTATTGCCAAAAATTCCCGAATCATCTAAATCATCGTCGTCCAGATCGTCAAAGTCCTCTTCGATTCTATTTTGTCTTGGAAGAAGAACTCTAGTCTCTGAAGAATGAGCACGAGATTCTTTTTTAATTTCTTCAATGTCTTCATCGGTAATCTTAATCGTTTGAGAATCTTCAAATGTGCGACTCACCGACTCTTCAGAATAATTTGTGAGTGCTCGCTTCAAATCATTTGACATCTCAATTATGTTTTCATAACGATTGGTGGATAGTTTTTCAGTTGCCTTTGTAATGATATTAATTACTTTATCAGATATTTTCGAGTTTATCTCTTTAATGTCTGGCAATGGCTCGCTAATATGTTTAAGGGCAATAGAAATCGCCGATTCACCGTCAAAAGGCATTTTACCTGTTGCCATTTCATACATTACGATACCCAGAGAATAAATATCACTTTTTATGTCAATGTATCCACCTCTTGCCTGTTCTGGTGAAAAATAATGCACCGAACCCATCGTGGTGTTAGTTGTTGTCATCGTCGTTGATGTCGCCGCACGTGCAATACCAAAATCTGTCACTTTGGAAATGCCGTTTTTAGTAACCAAAATATTTTGTGGTTTAATATCCCTGTGAATAATATCGTTTTTGTGAGCGTGTTCAAGTGCTGTCGCAATTTGAATGGCAACACCTAAAATTTCATCGTTCTCAAACGGAGCACGCTTTCTAATTAAATCCTTAAGCGTTACGCCGTCCACATATTCCATAACAATGTAATGTATATTTCCTTCTTGACCAACGTCATACACGTTAACAATATGCTGATTCAACA
>JAVBKL010000053.1:0-6898 GCA_031554055.1 Eubacteriales bacterium
CCGGTACTGGAAAAACTTATCTGGCGATGGCAATGGCAATTACTGCGTTTAAAAACAATGAAGTGGGCAGAATCATATTGACTCGCCCAGCGATTGAAGCGGGCGAAAAGCTCGGCTTTTTGCCGGGAGACTTACAACAAAAGGTTGACCCATATTTAAGACCGTTGTATGATGCCTTGCATGAGATTATGGGGGCAGAAACATACCTCAAGCATTTTGAACGAGGACAAATTGAGGTTGCACCACTCGCTTATATGAGGGGTCGGACACTCGACAATTCTTTTATTGTTCTCGATGAAGCACAACACACAACACCCGAGCAAATGAAAATGTTTTTAACCAGAATCGGGTTTGGTTCAAAAGCTGTGATTACTGGAGACATAACCCAAATTGACTTGCCGGACGGCAAAAAATCGGGACTGAAAGAAGCTGTTCAAATTTTAAATGACGTAGAAGGAATCGGCATCAGTTATTTGACCAACAAAGATGTTGTCAGGCACCCACTTGTACAAAAAATCATTATGGCATACGAGAAATATGAGCAAAAGCTGGAACGTCAAAAAGACCGTAGCATCGATTACAAATCAGAACACAAACCAGATCATAAATCGGAACGCAAGACTTTTAGAGGAATTACTAGGGGTTAAGAAAAGGGGTGGACGAAATAGATTCGCAGCCTAAAGAGACACAAGCGAAAAGTCGTAACAGAAAGATTTTTTTCAATGTAAGTTTGTATATCGCCGCATTTATTATTACGCTTGTATGCGTATCCACAGGTGCCTATATACAAGAGGGTTATTTAATCAATGTCGGCAGTGTTTCACCCAAAAAGTTTCGAGCTCCCAATACAGTTGAAAACAAGGTGGCAACAGAGCGAAACAAAAATATTGCAAAGGAAGCATCTGAAAAGCTTGATCCGATTACCATGCGAGACGAAACGGCTCTTGATAATCTGAATGCAAAGCTTTCGGATTTTTTCGCATCGGCGGACAACCTTAGAAAATTGAACACGCCAATATTTACGCCCTATGAACCTGAACAGCAACCAATTGTTCCAAAGCTTGTCACATTATCCGAAAGCAACACAAAAGCCATCATTGATATGGATACGGCGAAATATACGGCGTTTGTTGATCATGTTTATTTGGTATCCAAAGGGGTTTTAGAACGAGGTATTCAAGAACTGGATTCAAAAGATTTGCAAACTGTGAAAGACGAGCTTGACAAGCTCGACATGAACGTCGATAATAGAAATTTGGCTTATAACATTATCATGCTTTATTTGGAGCCAAATATTATCATTGACTATGACGCCACTGCAAAGGCAAAACAAGAACGTGCGGATAAATTCGATACTGTTTATTTTCAACGTGGACAAACTATTGTTGATGAGGGTGACATTATTAATGAAGAAGTCTATGCGGTTTTAGAAGAGCTTGGCTTGGTTAAGACCAATTATATCGAGAACATCATTCCTATTTTGGGTGCAACGATCATTTTGCTCATTATATTTTTGGCGATTGGTTTTTACATGAACTTTTTTGCCCATAGTATTTTGGAGAACCAAAAGGAAGCGTTGTTTGTGTTTTCTTTGTTTGTCATTATGATTTTGCTTGCCAGAGGTTTGGTTGATGTGCCGTACCAATTTTTGCCGTTGCCAATTTTTGCGGTGCTCTTAGCAAGCTTGCTGGGTGCTCCTTTTGCTGCGGTTCTGAACTTTGCAACGTCATTAATTTGTCTCATTATTTTTAGGGGCGATTTGGATTTCCTTATATTTTTTATTTTATCAGGAACAATAGTAGCATTAATATCACATAATACGACTGACCGAGACAGAATTATTTTTGCCGCTGTGATTACGAGCTTTGTGAATTTTGCGTTGTTCGCAGGAATTGCTTTGCTTATGCAAAAACAGTTTTCATCAGAAATATTTTATGGCTCGCTATATGCTTCACTGATGGGACTGTTGTCAATTATTATTGGCTTTGGAAGTTTGCCATTGTGGGAGGCGGCTTTTGGGCTTGTTACCCCGATTAAGCTCCTTGATTTAACAAACCCTGACAGCAAGCTATTAAGGCGGCTCGCCATTGAAGCACCAGGAACATATCATCACAGCGTAATTGTTGCAAACCTTGCAGAAACGGCGGCGTACGACATCAAAGCCAATACACAGCTCGCACGTACCGGCGGTTATTATCACGACATCGGCAAGCTCAAGTATCCACAATACTTTGCAGAAAATATGGTCGGTGCAAACCCGCATGATGAAATGGATCCGCTTACAAGTGCATCGGTTATTTTATGCCATGTCTCTTATGGAATAGAACTGGCAGGGCAAGAGAAGCTACCAAAAATTATTCAAGACATCATTGGACAGCATCACGGTAGTACCATCCTTAAATTTTTCTATTACAAAGCAAAAAAGGAAAATCCATCAGGTGAAGTGGACGAAAAAGAGTATCGGTATACCCAACCTGTTCCACAGACGAGAGAAGCGGCGGTTGTTATGCTTGCTGACACAGTGGAGGCGGCTGTGCGTTCTATGATCCCATCGGGAAAATCTATGGACGAGGTATCACAGTTTATCAAAGACTTAATCCGTGACAAGCTCGATGATGGACAGCTCCTTGACTCGGGGCTAACCATAAAAGATTTGGATACCATCATAAAATCTTTCATGCGTGTGTTTAGAGGAATGTACCATGAGCGTATTCCATACCCAAAATTAAAAGATATAAAAGTTGGTGAAAAAAGTGAATCTTGAAATAGACAACAGACAAGAACTTGCGTTTTCCAAAACGTATAGTGACATCATAAATAAAGTTGCTAGACAGGTTTTGATTTTAGAGGACTATGAGCCCGATGAATTTGAGGTAAGCGTTTCAATAGTTTCAAATGAAGAAATAAAAAAGTTAAACAAGCAGTACAGGGGCATTGACAAAGTGACTGATGTGCTTTCGTTTCCGCTTGAATCGGGAAACTGTCTTGGTGATATAGTCATTTCACTGCAAAGGGCAATTGAACAGGCAGAAGAGTATGGGCACAGCATTGAGCGAGAAATCGGCTTTTTAACAGCACATAGCATGTTGCATTTATTGGGATACGACCATTTGACTGAAGAGGACGAGAAAATAATGTTTAACCTTCAGGAAAAGACCCTCGAAAAATTAGAGTTACATAGGTTTAATTAACAGACCAAATACGAGGGGAACTAGGGGGAAAAAATGAAAAAACGAATCATAATCGCACTAAGCATTTCTTGCTTGATACTTGGTGCTTGTTCATCAGGAAAAGCAAAGGAAACAGCAGCACCGCTACCAGATATTGCCATTGTGAGTGAAAGCTCGATTGATGCGGTTGCGTCGCCGTCTGGTTTGACCGCCGAAACCGTAAAAGAAATTGTAGAACAGACTTCAAAAGCCAGGAGTATTCTCACAGGCGAAATGATTGAAGAAGAAGACGCTCTCAAAAGACCAATCGCTATTGTGATCAATAATATTAAAAAAGCTTTGCCGCAAAGCGGAATTTCCAAAGCGGGTATTTATTACGAAGTGCTTGCAGAAGGTGACATTACAAGAATCATTGCGATATTTGACAAGTTTGACACCGAAAAAATTGGGCCTGTCAGAAGTGCAAGGCATTATTTTATTGATTTTGCACTGAACCATGACGCATTGTTTGTGCATCACGGAGCAAGTGATTTGGGATACAAGGCTTTTAAAACACAAAAAATTGATCATCTCGATGGACAGTTTGATGACCCAGCTTTTTGGCGTGACCAAGCGAGATTTAAAGTTCCTGGCATGTATGAACATAGTTCTTACACCAATCCCAAAATTATTATGGCAGAAGCAGAAAAGCAAAGTATCCGCATGAACGAATTTGAGGACACAAGGGACAAATACGGTTTTACTTTTAACTTTGAACAAAAAGCGCCAGATAGCGGGCTGCTTGCCAATAAAGTTACTGTTCGTTTTTCGCCAAACTATACATCTGTGTTTGCGTATGACGAAACCTCAAAGCTATACAAAAAATTTCAAGGCACCGAGCCGCATATAGATGAAGAAACAGGCGAACAGCTCGCTGTTTCGAATATCTTAATTCAAGAGACAAAAATGCACGTAATCAACGGCGATGATGCTGGTAGGCGTGATGTGCAACTCATCGACAGTGGAAAAGGATTTTTGGCAACAAACGGAAAATATATTCCAGTTGCGTGGAAGAAAGTTTCACACGACAGCCCAACGGAATGGTTTTACGAGAGTGGTGCAAAGTTAAATTTAAATGTAGGAAAAACTTGGATTTGTATTTATGATGGTGAGCCTAAATTTGAGTAAGATAGGAAAGAGGAAAATAGTTTGAGTGAAAAGTTTTATTCGGGGTTTGTATCCATTGTGGGTCGCCCAAATGTAGGCAAATCAACACTGATGAACCATTTAATTGGTGAAAAAATTGCAATTGTTTCAAACAAACCGCAGACAACACGAAACAAAATATTAAGTATCTTGACAAAAGACGATTACCAGATGATTTTTATTGACACGCCGGGAATGCACAGGCCAAAGTCAAAACTTGGTGAGTACATGGTGAAGAGTGCAGAAAATTCGTTAAACGAAGTTGACGTTGTGCTTTTTTTGGTGGAGCCGACTGAAAAAATTGGCGAAGGCGACAGAGATATTATTGAAAAGCTCGCAAGCGTCAAGAGCAATATATTTCTTGTGGTGAACAAAACAGACACAATCGAAAAAGCAAGGCTTTTGAAAATAATTGACAATTACCGTGCTTTGTTTGAGTTTAAAGAAGTTGTCCCGATTTCCGCACTCAAAGGTGATAATACCGAATCACTTCTTAAATCTGTAAGAAAGTACTTACCAATTGGACCTAAGTATTTCCCAGAGGATATGGTGACAGACCAACCAGAGCGTCAGATTGTTGCCGAAATTATCAGGGAGAAAATATTGCAACTCATGCAAGATGAAATCCCCCACGGAACAGCGGTTGAGATTATGTCCATGAAAGAAAGAGTCGGCGATAAAAATTTAGTCGATGTCGAAGCCACAATTTATTGCGAAAAAGATTCGCATAAGGGCATGATTATTGGCAAACAAGGCTCAAGGCTAAAAACAATTGGGCAAAGGGCGAGAATGGATATACAAAGATTGCTCGGCTCTCCCATCAATTTACAGCTATGGGTAAAAGTAAAAAAAGATTGGCGAGACAGTGATTTTCTTTTAAAGAATTTTGGTTACAACCAAAAAGATATGTAGTGTAGGTGAGTTATGAAAATATTATTAACTGGTGCAAAAGGAATGTTGGGTTCTGATTTTTGCAAAGTGACAAATGAATCCCATGAGGTTATTCAGCTCTCACATCACGAGCTTGATATTTGCAATTTAGATGCGGTGATCGCTGCATCAAGGGCATATAAGCCGAATGTGATCATCAATTGTGCCGCATACACCAATGTTGATGGCTGTGAAACAAACAGCGAACTTGCGTTTGCGATTAATGGACAAGCCCCAAAGAACTTGGCAATTGCTGCAAGCGAATGTAGTGCGTCGCTTCTACACATTTCAACTGACTATGTTTTTGACGGAGCAAAGGGTTCACCATACATTGAAACGGATTTAACCAATCCAATGAGTGTTTACGGAAAATCAAAGCTACTAGGTGAGCGAAACGTTAGTGAGTACGAAAAGAGTTATGTCGTGCGTACCCAATGGCTCTACGGTCATAACGGAAATAATTTTGTAAAAACCATTCTCCGTTTGGCAAAAGAGCGTGGCGAACTCAAAGTGGTAGATGACCAAGTTGGACATCCCACAAATACAATGGATCTTGCCATTGCACTTGCCAAACTAATCGAGTGCGAAAATTTTGGCATGTATCATATTACAAATTCGGAAGAAGCATCATGGTTTGCGTTTACAAAAGAAATTTTATCTGCCACAAATCTCAACCATGTAAAATTATCGCCTTGCAAAACGTCCGAGTTTCCTCGTCCGGCAAAGCGTCCGTCTTATGCACCGCTTGAAAATAAAAAATGGAACGAGTTTAACCCGCCGCTTAGAAGTTATAAAGAGGCAGTTCAAGAATATTGCAAAATATAAAATACTGGTGGGAGGTTTGACATGGGAATCGTATTGAAATTCAATTGCCCGAAGTGTGCATATGAGGCACAAGTAAATGTGGGTAGGGGATTTTTGGACTCCAACCTAACTGTAATAAAGGATAGATTCAAAAACAACGATGAAGTGAATGAATGGCTACAAACAAACGAAGTTAAAAACTTTTATACAAGGCGGACTTTGTCTTATTGCAAAACTTGCAAGAAGCTCTACTCAACGCCAACACTAAAACTCACTAACGAGCAAGACCACACAAAAAAATTTAAAAACGCCTGTGCAAACTGCGGCGACAGCTTAAAACTTCTTGATGAAAAAAGTAAGAGCATCGCTTGCCCCGAGTGTTCGGCAGTTTTGGTGAAGCAAGAATTTGATTTGTGGAAGTAAATACATAGTGATTTTAAAACCGCATTCCTATACGATGCGGTTTTTTTTATGCAGAAAAAACGTTCCTATACTGGGTCTTGTCACATCAAAGATTTTTTTGGGGCAAAATAAAAAAACTTTAGTCTTGTAATTTTAGTGGCATTGTATTAAAATGTGGTTATGTTTGGATTAAATGTGGAGCAAAGTGGAGAGGCGGTGTAACAAATGTTTTTAGGTGAATATCAGCATACGATTGATACCAAAGGCAGAGTTATCATGCCAGCCAAGTTTCGAGATGGGCTTGGACAACGGTTTATCATTACCAAGGGTATTGATAAATGTCTCTTTGTGTACACAGAAATCGACTGGAATATTTTAAATGATGAAATTAAGCAGTTGCCAATGAT
>JAVBKL010000162.1:0-5853 GCA_031554055.1 Eubacteriales bacterium
GGTTCTTCCGCTGACACCCGTGTCAATCTCGTCAAAAATAAATGTTTCGATATTATCAACATCGGCCAAAACCGATTTAAGTGCGAGCATCACCCTTGACATCTCGCCACCCGATGCAATTTTTGCCAGAGGTTTTAAACTCTCTCCTGGGTTTGGCGAAATTAAAAATTCTACTCGATCCGAGCCGTTCAGCCCAAATTCATTTTTGCTTTCGACAACAATATCAAACTCGGCGTGTTTCATGCCAAGTTCGTGCAGGATTTCCGTGATTTGGCTTTTAATTAAGTTTGCCGCATCTTTTCGCCTCGTTGAAATATCAGCACAAACTCGCAATATTTCTTTGGTACATTTATGTTTTTCTGCAGTGAGCCGCTTGAGTTCACCTTCACTATTTTTTATGAAGTCAAGTTTATTCGCCAAGTCGTCGCCAAAATTTAAAATATCTTGAATACTGCCGCCATATTTACGCTTTAGCGAATGGATCAAATCCAGTCGATTTTCTATCAAGTTAAGTTCATTTGGATCGTGATCTAACGCTTCGTAATAATGTCTTAAATCCCTTGTTAAGTCATCGAGCAATGTGTAGATATGCTCTAACCCTTCTGATAAGTATTCCATTTTCGGGTCGAGTTTCCCTATCTCCTGAATTAAATTTCTCGATTTAGAAATTTTATCAAGAGCCGATAGCTCGTCGGAATCCCCTTCGTATAAATATTCAATGGCATCGAGCGAGCTTTGTGTAAGTCTCTCATAGGAAGCCAAAACCAATCGACGCTCTTGCAGAAGTTCCTCTTCGCCAAGTTTCAGTTTGGCTGATTCAATTTCTTCTTTTTGGAAATTCAAAATTTCTATTTGTGATTCACGGCTCTTTTTATCGCCTGAAATTTTAGAAATTTCTTTTATTGCATCTTTATACTGCTTTATATACGAAGCCAGCTCATGCCTAATTGTTTCAAGCTCATCGCCACAAAACCTGTCAAGGAGGACAATATGCTTTGCTGGATTAAGCAAACTTTGGTGCTCGTGCTGTCCATGAACGTCCGCCAAAAAAGCTGAAATATCTTTTAGCATACCGACAGTGATTGTCTTTCCGTTGACTTTGCAAACAGCTTTTCCAGTGCTAGCGACACTTCTATGAATTTGAATCAAGTTATCTTCTTCAATAGAAATTCCCATCTGCAAAATAGCTTCAACGGCTAAGTTATTTGATACGCTAAAAACACCGTCAACCGAAGCAACAGTTTCGCCATGCCTAATAAAGTCCTTGCCAATTCGCTCACCAAGCAAAAAATTGATCGAGTCAATCACCATCGATTTTCCCGCACCAGTTTCGCCCGATAAAATATTAAGCCCTTTATTAAAACCAATCTCTACATTTTCTATCAACGCAACATTTTTGATAAGAAGTTGTTCTATCATAAACGGCTGCCCCCATTTGGTCTATCAACCATTTTGTTCCTAAGTACCTCAAAAAAACTGAGTTCACGGCTCTTCATGATGCTGGTATATAATTCAGAACGTTTTATTATGATTTCATCTGCATGGTTAAGCGTACAAGTATGCTGCCCATCCAGTGATAAACTGCAATCCTCACGGTTTTCATTGTCCATTACCTTTAGTTTTACAACATCATTGGAAGAAATAAAAATCGGCCTTGCATACAACATATGCGGGCAAACAGGGGTAACACACAGCATTTCTGCATCCGGCTTGAGGGTTGGCCCGCCCGCCGACAAATTATAAGCAGTTGAACCAGTTGGTGTACATACAATTATTCCATCTGCTCGATAGGTGTCGATGTATTCGTCGTTTATAAATAAATCCAATCGAATGAGTTTTAAGAAGTTGCCACGTGTTATGCATGTTTCGTTGAGTGCCAGTAGTTTGTGTGGGTCGCCGGTTCTTGTAACCTCAAGCATCATTCGCCGTTCTGTTTTGTAGTTTCCGTCTAGCACTTTTTTTAGTGCATCTTCATAATCGCAAAATTCGGAAAAAGAAAGATAACCAAGCGTTCCAGTGTTAATACCTAGCAGCGGCTTTTGATACGCAGCGGCACTTTGAGCGGCTCTAAGCATCGTTCCGTCCCCACCTAACACGATCAAGAACTCTGAATCCCGATAGACTCGCTCAAGAGAAACAGATGGCACTTGCAATATTTCAGCGTTTTCTTCATCCAAAAGCACTTCGCAACCATGCAATTGTAGCCACTCGCAAATTTTTTTAGTTGACTGTAGTCCTGCATCTCGAGTTATATTTGGTATAATTCCGATTTTTCTCATACTACACCATCTTCCACTACACTTTTTACTAAACTCATAAATTTTGAAAACTCGCAAGGCTCTATGTAATTTGAGAAATGCATTAAGTATTCGATATTTCCATCGCCTCCACTAATGGGAGAAATGGTAATCCCAAGTGGATATAGCCCTCCTTCAAGTGAGAATTTGTAAATATCCTCAATTACTCGGGCATGAACTTTCAAGTCTTTGACGATGCCCTTTTTATTTAAATGTTTCTGACCTGCTTCAAATTGCGGCTTAATGAGCAAAATGCCTTCCGCCTTTTCTGCAAGCAAACCAACAATCGGCTGCAAAACTTTTGTGAGCGAAATAAAACTAAGATCAGCACATAAAAAATCAGCCTTTTCAGAAAGCAAATCGCTTGTAACAAATTTAATGTTTGTCTCTTCATGGGATATAACTCTGGTGTCATTTTTTAAAGAATGCACCAATTGATTTTTTCCGCCATCAATGGCATAAACTTTCTGTGCTCCGAACGTAAGCATACAATCGGTAAATCCACCTGTTGAAGCGCCCACATCAACGCACACCTTGTTTTCTAAATCTATATTAAAAAAATTGATTGCCTTTTCAAGTTTATATCCACCCCTAGAAACATACAAGCTCTTAGGTGGATCGAAAACTATTTCTTGCGGAGCAAAGAACTTTTCCCCTGCTTTGTTGCAAGTTTTACCGTCAACGACGACGCCCTTTTTTATAATTTCTTTTGAAAACTCTCGGCTATATCCAAACTTTTCCATGAGTAAACTATCGAGTCTCTTTTTCTCGCTCATATTACTACTCGCTTTCGTTTGAACTAAAAGACAGCATGATCTTTTTGAAAATACTGTTTGTATCGAGTTCGTATTTTTCTAAAATTTCATTACGCTCGCCTTGTTCAACAAATCCATCAGGAAAAGCGAACCGATGGATATTTCTTGCGTCGTTTGAGTTCTCTAAAATTTTGCTACCAAAGCCACCTTCGAGAATGTTATCCTCTAAAACAGCAACATATTCAAAATCTTCAAGCGAATGTACCATATCCAAATCAATTGGCTTTACAAATCTCGGGTTTATGAGTGTTGGGGTAAATCCGTGCTCGCAAAGCATCGTATAAACTTCAAATGCTGTGTCCATCATATTTCCTAGTGCGACAATCGCAATTTTTGTTCCCTCATGTATGGTTTGAGACTTCCCAAGTTCAAAAGGCAAACACTCGTCTTTTAACACTCTCGACGCCGCCCCACGTGGGTAGCGAATCGCAATTGGCCCATTGTGATTTACGGCAAATTCCAACGACCCAATTAATTCTTGTTTATTGACAGGAGCGATGAAAGTCATGTTGGGCATATGAGATAAAAAAGAAACATCAAATAAACCTTGATGTGTCTCGCCGTCCGCACCAACAATACCCGCACGGTCAATCGCAAATACGACGTGCAAATTCTGAATGCATACGTCATGCATAATCTGGTCATAAGCTCGTTGAAGAAACGTTGAGTATACAGCAAAAACAGGAATGTACCCATTCTTCGCCATTCCAGCCGCAAAAGTAACCGCATGACCTTCTGCAATTCCAACGTCAAATATTCTGTTCGGGTAAGCAGCCTCAAACGGTGCAAGCCCTGTTCCTAGTGGCATCGCCGCCGTAATTGCAAGCACCTTATCGTTTGTTTCTGCAATTTTCGTAAGTGCTTTTCCAAAAACATCCGAATATGTATCCCAAATTTTAATTTGATGCGGCTTACCTGTTTCAATATCAAATGAATCTACGCCGTGGAATTTTGACGGTTGAAGTTCGGCTGCACTATACCCCTTGCCTTTTACTGTATAAACGTGCAACAAAACTGGACCGCTCATATTCTTCACTTTATTAAGAACATCTATCATCTCTTGCACATTATGCCCATCGACAGGCCCAACATATTTAAGACCAATTTCTTCAAACCAAGTCCCCGGTAAAAGAAGATATTTTATTCCGTCTTTTGCACGTTCAATCACTTTACCTATTTTCTCGCCAACAACAGGAACTTTTTTTAGAAACTCGCTTACATCCTCTTTTGCACCGAGGTATGCTGGTGCCGTTCTTATTTCTGTCAAATATTTAGAAAGTCCGCCGACATTCTCTGAAATTGACATTTGATTATCGTTAAGCACAATCAAAAAATCTGTGTTCAGCCTGCCTGCGTTGTTAAGTGCTTCCAGTGCAAGCCCGCCTGTCATAGAACCGTCACCGATAACCGAAATCACTTTGTTTTTTTTGCCAGATAAATCTCTGGTGGCAACATACCCAAGACCCGCCGAAATGGAGGTCGAACTATGCCCTGTATCAAAAGCGTCATGCGGACTTTCCTTCGCTTTCGGAAATCCGCTTAACCCATCCAATTGTCTTAATTTATGAAATTCGTTTTTTCTACCAGTCAAAATTTTATGAACATATGCTTGATGCCCAACGTCCCAAATTATTTTATCTTTGGGCGAGTTAAAACAATAATGCAGTGCAACCGTAAGCTCTACAACGCCAAGGTTTGAAGCAAGATGCCCACCTGTTTTAGAAACAGACTCCACTAAAAATTGCCTTATCTCACCGCAAAGTGAAGTAAGGCTGCCCGAACTCATTTTTTTCAAATCTTTAGGCGAATTGATTTTATCCAATAGTTTCATGCATACTCCCCTTTATTTATCATGGCAACTAACGATAGAAGCAATATGCAACAAGTATTCCAAGTATACCGCCTGCTCCCACTTCAATCGGACTATGACCAAGTAGCTCTTTAAGTTTTTTATCAAGCTTTATGCCAGTATTTTCTAGACTATGAACCAACATATTTATAACCTCTGCCTGTTTGCCAGCGGCACGTCTAACGCCAGCGGCATCATACATAACCACCATGCTAACGATTGCACAAATAGCAAACATTGCTGAATCAAATCCAACCTCAATGCCCACACTCATAGACATCGCAATCACAAATGAAGTGTGAGAACTTGGCATTCCACCGGAGCTCATCAGTAATCTAGCATCAAGTTTTTTATTTTTCCAAAGCTCAATCAAAATTTTTATGAGCTGGGCCGCAAACCATGAAGCTACCGAAACCCATAAAATACGGTTGCTTATGAGCTCTTCAAAGTAAACCAACGCAAACTCCCCCTACATATATATTTCTATTTTTTACGATTCGTCAGTTCTTTCACTAAATTAAGTAAAAAAACATCCGATTCCTTGATTTCTGAACTGCTTTGGTTTTGAACCGCACGAGCAAATTTTTCATATGCCTCTTGTGAAAGCAAATCATAATCTCCCTTTGACTTTTCAAGGCCATGAAGTGAAACATAAGTCGTCTTTTTATTTTTTACATCGCTGCCGACAGTTTTTCCAAGTTCCTCGATTGTAGAGGTAACATCCAATATATCGTCTTTAATTTGAAAAGCAAAGCCAAGTTTGTATGCCGCTTCTTCTAAAATTTTCAGTTGATGTTCACTTGCTCCACCAATCATCGCTCCAGCCAAAACGGCTGCCTTTATAAGGGCACCTGTTTTGTGTTTGTGAATGTACTCGAGTGCTTTCTCGTCC
>JAVBKL010000206.1:0-14040 GCA_031554055.1 Eubacteriales bacterium
AATTATTGTCGAGACTCAAGAATTCAGGCAACAATCTCTCTTTGATATTTCAGTTTATCTTCTTGCATTTTTTATTTCATCTCCTCGTATTTATGAATGGCTAGCCGTGCCAAATACATAGTTTTGGCATCACTTTAAAAATTGAATATTTATATTTGATTATAGGCACAATAACCAATGTAGTCAATAGGTTTACAAAATAAAACAACTCTTTGGTTTACAATTAATTAAAGAGGTGGTTGTATGATTACTTATTTGGAGTATCATAAAAGGCTCGGAGAAAATATAAAAAAATACCGAAAAGCCAAAGGACTGACACAAGATAAGTTAGCTGAATTGACTTCCTTTCACAGGGTATTTATTGCCCAACTAGAAAAGCCAGATGGAAGACGAAGTGCTACATTAGAAACACTATTTATTTTGGCTGAATGTTTGGACGTGCAAATAAAAGATTTATTAGATTTCGAGAGTTTGGATTGTAAAAAAAATTAAACGATAGGAGATTAATAATGAAAACAGCTTTATTACTGATTGACATTCAAAATGATTATTTCAAAGGCGGAAGGTCTGAATTGGTAAAACCATTGGACGCCTTGTGTAATGCAGAAAAGGCTCTCAAAATAGCAAGAGAAAAAGAAATGCCAATTATCCATGTACAGCATATCAATACTCGTGAGGGTGCTAGTTTCTTTTTGCCAAATACCAAAGGCGTAGAGATTCACGAGAAGTTATCGCCACTCGAAAACGAGCACGTCGTTGTCAAGCATTATCCAAATAGCTTTTTTGAAACAAACCTCATTGAAATCATCAAGCAGAACAATATCGAAAAGCTTGTTGTATGCGGCATGATGAGCCATATGTGCATCGATACCACTGTAAGAGCCGCAAGTGATTATCGGTTAAGTGTTACTTTATTAGAAGACGCTTGCACAACAAAAGATTTATCCTATCATGGGGAAACCGTTGCCGCAGAAGTTGTACACAAATCTTTCATGGCGGCACTGAATGGTATGTTTGCTACTCTCATAAAAACGTCAGATTTTGAAGCCACGAAAAGTGAATATTGATTTTAGCGACCACATAAGCAATTTATACAGCAGTACAACTTTTTGAACTAATTGGGAGGGTTCGATATGAATAATCTAATGGAAATGCGAGATCAAATAGGTTCGCTTGTTGTGTTGGAAAATCGTTTGTCTGCACTTAAATCTAGAGCTTCTCAAGCGGAAACAGAGGCAGACGTTCTTCTCGAAAAGCTCAAAAAAGAAAATCACGATATTGAAAAATTGGAATCTGAATCCCTTTCTACATTCGTGCTTAGGCTGTTTCATCAATATGATAATAAACTTGAAAAAGAAACGAATGAGCAGATTGAAGCCAAACTTTCCTATGACAAAGCCACTGCAAACATTGACTCCTTGAAGAAAGAACGGTTGGAGCTTGAGACACGTATTTCGGCACTACGAACAATGGAAGACCAATATGCCACAGAGCTTAATAAACGAAAATCTGTTATATCAGGAAAACTCAATTCACCAGAGGGTCAACAATTTCAACAATTGAATGAAGCGAGGAGACTCCTCGTATCCCAAAAAACAGAAGTAAATGAAGCCATCACGGCAGCCAACCGAGCGAAAGCAACTGCAGCACGTGCCTTGAGCGAATTGAAAAGTGCAGAGAGCTGGGCAACCTTTGATGCTTGGACAAGAGGCGGCGTTATTACTCACATGGCAAAGTACTCACATATCGACGACGCCCAATCGTTGTTCAATTGCCTTTCGTCAGACATGAAAGCATTGAACAAGGAACTTGCGGACGTGCAAGGACTCACCACTGTTGCCTTTGGTGAAGTATCTTCAACCCAACGAGTGATTGATTTTTGGTTTGACAATATCTTTACTGATCTTTCTGTTCGTAGCCAAATTGAGGATAACATGGGTACGCTGGAACAGCTTCTTAACAAACTCGAAAGAGTCCAAGTTCTATTGAAAAGGCATCTTGACGAACTTGACGACAAGTTAAATGCCAACGCAACACAGGTGGAAAACCTCCTGGTTTCGCTTGATGTGTAGAGCGAAGTATTCAGATCTAGCCAGTCCGAAACACTTAAAGGCATGATCGCAGCCTTTAAACTGAAAGCAAGTAGATAATGAATACAAAAGCTCTCTGCTAATTTCCCCAAAGAGAGCTCGCAGGAAATTTGCTAAAATAAGTACTCAATATAGGTCAATTATGCTATACTATACCTCAGAGGTGATTTTATGATAACGAGAGAACTTCTTAAACAGGAGATAGATGTGTTGCCTGATGAGGCTTTAGAGGACATACAGAAATATATTTTATTCCAAAAGTTCAGCCTTGGCATATTTGATAATGATACCGATTATCTCAACTCTGTAAAGGACATGGCAAGAAAAATAACTGATGGTATGAATGAACCTATTGACAATTGCCTTTGCGAAAATGAGGTGGCTTGGTAGTGTATGAAATAAAATATACACGACAAGCAGCAAAGGATATAGTGAATTTAAAGTCTGCTAAACTTGATGGCTCTGCAAAAGAGTTGATAGCGGTAATAAAAAATAATCCCTATCAAAACCCTCCAATCTATGAGAAGTTAACTGGCAATCTCACCGGTGCATACTCAAGACGTATAAATCGTAAGCATCGCCTAGTGTATCAAGTTTTTGAGAATGAGAATATCATTAAGGTTTTAAGCCTGTGGACGCATTATGAAAATATTTAAAACAAGCCCCAACCATGTGATGCACGATAGCCGATTTGTTACAATCGTCAATCTGCAATCGCCTTGTTGGGGCTTTGCTTTTGGTTTTAGACCAAATCTACTTCACTGCACACTTCAAAATTTCTTTCATGTCGGCAACGATACCGTAGTCCGCCAGATTGAAAATCGGTGCGTCTTTGTCGGTATTGATGGCGATAAACAGTTTGGTGTCTTTGATGCCTTCGGTGTGTTGAATCGCACCCGAAACACCGAGTGAAACACAGATTTTTGGGCGAATCGTGCAACCGGTTTGCCCGATTTGATTTTCAAACGGGATTACTTCGGTATCAACCATCGGGCGAGTTCCTGCAACCGCCGCACCAATCTTGTCGGCAAATTTTTGGAGCAATTCTAAATTCTCTTTCTCCAACGCACCACGTCCGCCTACGACAACGACTTCTGCCGAAACAAGGCTGTCGAGGTTGTTTTTGCTCGGAAGTGATTCAATGATTTTAATGCCAGAATCTGGTATCGCAACCGCAAGCATTTGCACTTTTGGCATTTTGCCTGTGCTTTTTACGTGTGGGCTATACACGCCTGGGCGAATCGTCATCATTTGTGGATAACAGTCTTCTCGGGTTATGATGCTTACCATAATATTTTCGCCAAATGACGGCTTATTTTGTTTGATGTAGAATGAGCCATCTTCACGTGGCATCACTGCCAAGTCTGTACAGTCCGCAGTCAGTCCACAACCCATTCTTGCGGCAACTCTTGAAAAAAGTGAGCGACCCACGACGGTTGCCGGAACCAAAACGCTAGACGGTTTGATTTGTCCAAGCATTTCCGAAACAACTTGGCTCATGGCATCGTCTTTAAATAAACAATTCTCTGTTGTTTCCACCGCATAGATTTCATCGACTGCAAGAGCTTCGAGCTGTTTGATTAGGCTCTGGCAATTGTTAGCGACCAACATAACCTGAATCGGCTCGCCGGTTTTTTCTTTGATGGAATGTGCTGCAAAAACCAATTCTGCAACAGAAGAATCAATGGATAGATTGAAGTTCTCAGCAAAAATACATATTCCAGATGCCATCTAATTAGCTCCTTTCTCTTTTTCGATCAAATCAAGAATCGTTTTGGCAAGCTCTTCTGCGTTGCCTGATAAAAACGAGGCTTTCTTCACATTTTCCGGTTGCCATGAATCCACAACCATCGTCGGCGAACCAGGCAGCCCCACGTCCGTGGGCTTCATTTGCAATTCCGCATTCGAGTACACCGTGATTTCTTTTTTTCTAGCAGCCTGTTGTGACCGCAATGTAGTTAAACGTGGCTCGTTGCAACCGAATGATACGGTGAGCAAAGCCGGAAGTGTAGTACTCATTCGGAACGTTGTTTGTAAATAATTTTTTGTAGCTTCGATGGTTTGACCCATTTCTGCGTGATAGCACAGGCTGCGAATTTCGGAAATGTGAGGGATTCCCAAATATTCGGCAACCATGGAGCCAACTTGTGCGGTTGCACCGTCTGACGACAGTGCTCCCGTTAAAATCAAATCAAACTCGCCATAGCGTTTGATACCAGCTACTAAAACTTTGGACGTGGCGACTGTGTCACCAGCCGCAAAACACCGATCCGTGATAAGACACGCCTCGTCGCAACCCATAGAGAGTGCCGTCCGAAGTGCTTTTTCTGCAGACGGCGGCCCCATCGTAAAGACAACCACCTGTCCGTTTGTTTTTTGTTTTAAAATAATCGCCTCTTCTAGTGCATTAAAATCGGCGGGGTTAACAGTCGCCTCCGAACTATCTCTCACAAGTGCGTGTGTGATCGGATCGACGGAAACATCATTGGAAACAGGAACCTGCTTGATACAAACCGCAATCTTCATTTTTCCTCCCAGTAAACAGTAGAATTTTTTAGTATGTGCTATTTAACTAAACGCATAAACGCCCAGTCTTCCAACAGTGGAGTTTTTTCGCCACGCATAATGTATTTTGCAAGGTCACGGCTTGCTGCTGGTGCTTCGATTACGCCGTTGCCGCCGTAGCCTGTCGCCAAGATATAGCCATCAATGGTTGTCTCGCCCAATACGGGTAAGAAATCTCTAGGTTCTGCACGGTATGACAACCAAGAAGAAACAAGTCCGCTGTCCACGATGCCTGGTACTCTGCCTTCGAGTTGATCAAGCAAGAACTCAATGAAGTAATCGTCTGTTCCGCCTGTTTGCGGAAGTTTATCAGGATCCCATTGGCCAGCGTGCATTGGATTGTCTAAATCCATAGAAAGATGGGATTTGCAAATGAAAATGTTGTCGCCCGCTCTTAACGCATAGAATGCTGGGTATTTTAAAACTGGGAAAACATAATCCAATTTTTTGCCTGGAGGGCTTAGGAAAAACGCTGACGCTTTTGTATGCCACATTGGTACGTCCAAGTTAACCATTTGTCCTGTGAAGCGGCTCCATGGGCCTGTGCAATCCACGATATAATCAAACTCGTGCACTTTGCCGTCTGAAGTTGTCAAGTTGCGAACTTTGTTATCTGTCACGTCGATTTCAGTAACTTTGGTCATGGTGTGAATCGTGCCACCGTTTTTTAACATTTTTTTCGCATATGTATTGGAAATCATCGTGCCGTCAAAATATCCGTCGTCTTGTGTATAGCCAGCACCGAGAATATTGTCTGTGTTGATGTCTGGTAAAATTTTCTTGATTCTCTCTTTGTCTGTGATGTACTCACCTGTGTATCCCGCAGCATGTGTTAAGGCGATGCCAGTCTTGATGACTGATTCAACTTCTTTGTCTGTGGCAACAACAAGTGTTCCTGTTTTGTCAAATCCCGCCGAGCCTTTTTCTTCCGCTTCCATTTTCAAGTACGACTCAAAGCCATACAAGCGAACATCCCAATATCTGTTGCGAAGCGAGTCGTCAAACAAGCAAACTGTTCCTGCTGACTTTGCTGTTGAGCCACAGCCGATGGTATTTTTTTCAAACAATGTTACTTCTGCGTTATCATACAGGCTTAAATGATAGCCGAGTGCTGTTCCTGATATACCGCCGCCAATGAGTCCGATACGAATTTTATCCATAATTAACCTCTTCTCTCTTTATATATACATTATTTTTATTTGTCCAAGTTTAAAACTGTGTTTAACAAGAGCTGACAACCTGTTGCTATATCCTCGTCTCGAGACGACTCGAGTGGAGAATGACTAATTCCGTTGATGCTTGGAATAAAGATCATGCCTGTCGGAAAAACAGACGACATGACGAGCGAATCATGAAACGCTCCGCTTGGCACAACCGAGTACGGCATCTCCATTTGTTTGCATTCTGTTTCGATTGCTTGCACAACCCAATCCGCCATCGGTGCGGGGTCGTGGTAGGAAATTTGCTTGATTGTATAAGAATCCGCAAACTCCGCACAAATCTTCGCAAGCTTCTTTGTGAGCTCCGATTCCAAACGTTTCATCGTTTCTGTGTACTGGTCACGAATCTCTAGACTAAATTTGCAACAGCCCGGCACGACATTCACAGAGTTTGGAACCGCTTGGATAAATCCAACAGTTGCCACAGTAAATGCATTGCCAAACTCCTTTGCAATATGCGGAACATCCGCAATAAACTTTGCGGCTGCAACCAGTGCGTCTTTTCTTTCTGACATCAGTGTGCTGCCCGAGTGATTCGCCTGTCCGTTAATTGTAACTTCAAACCGTTTTACACCGGCGATGGAAGAAACAACGCCGATTGGTATGCCGCTTTTATAGAGTGATGCACCCTGTTCGATGTGCAGTTCCAAAAAACAATGAATCGAATCTTTTCGCCTCACCGCTTTTTCCATCTCCGAAACACAGATGCCGTAAGCTTTGAAAACTTCGTCACGGCTTTGTCCGTACACGTCCAAATCGCTGCTTTGCACTTTGCTTGGAATTCCGCAAAACGCATCAACCCCAAAAAGTCCGCTACCAAACCTTGCACCCTCTTCGTCTGTAAAAACAATCACTTCAATGGAATGGTTCGGCACATGGTTCGCTTCCACAAATGTCTGGCAAACTTCAAGCCCTGCCACACAACCCAGCACGCCGTCATACTTTCCGCCGTTTGGCACTGTGTCCAAGTGCGAGCCGATCACGATGCTCGGCAAGCTTTGATCTTTTCCATCAAGCCGTGCAATGAGGTTTCCGGCTGTGTCCATTGTGACCGACATACCCAAGTCTATAAAATAGCCAATAAATTTCTCACGACCCAAAAGGTCTTCCGCAGAAAACGCAAGTCTTGAATACGAACCGTCCTCACGTTTTCCGCATTCATAAATCTCTATAAGCCGCTCGATAACCCTGTTTCCATTTGTTTTCATATAGAAATCATTCCCCTTTAAAGCGTTGCGTCACGGTTGCAATCCTTCGAATATACATAACTAAATGGTTCACGACCCACGCCATAAGCTGCTTGTAGTGAATACGCACTCATATAAATGTAATCGCCTTTTTGTACAGGCACCCATTCGTTATCCAAGTTGTACATACCCTCACCTGTTAACAAATATGCCCCATGCTCTTGGTAATGTGTTTCCACCATTGGGTGGCATCCGCCTGGATCAAAGGAAAGTATATGGAAATTCATATCAAACGCCAAGTCAGTTGGTAACAAATCTTTGATGTTGACGTTTGCCATGTCTTCATAGTTGCGGAACTCGATTTCGTTTACGTTTCCTGTGACGACCCAAGTTTTTAGGTTGTCAAGAGGTTGGTAAACTTGCTTGTATAAGAAAAATTCGCATGCTTCGGATTCCACATTTTCCATATACATTTTTTGTTCTGGTGGACAATACAGGTACCCACCAGCCGTCAGTGCAAAGGAACTGTCGTTCGCTTTGACAACCAACTTGCCGCTGATTAAGTACAAAAATGTTTCCACGCCGTCGCCGCCAAAGCCTCTTGCGTTTTTACCACCCGCATTCATTTTCACAATATAATCTACAAAACCAGCACCGAGTCTTGGTGAACCGAGAATCGTCATCTCGCAATTTTCAAACCCTGGTACCACATTTTTAACAAGTCCCTGTGGTGTAATCAATGCATAATTGGATTTTTTAATAATTGACCGGCTGCTAAGCACGGTTTTTGGATAACCCATACCCATTTATATTCCTCCTTGTTTCTGGATTTTTATTTTACATAAGCCAATTGATACAACGCTTCGACCAGTGCCAAAACGCCGTCCGTGAGTAATTCTGGTTCTGTAAACTCGCTCGGGTTGTGACTGATGCCGTCTTTGCTTGGCACAAACAACATGGCTGTCGGAATGTGCTTTGCGATAAGCTGCGAGTCATGCCCCGCACCGCTGTGCATGATTTTATAGTCCAAATTCATTTTTTTGCAAACGTTCTCCAAACAGGCAACGAGCTTGTCGTCCATCGGAACAGGTGACTCATTCATCCACATATCCACTGTTGCCGCTACATCACACTCTTTTGCGATTTCATAAATGAGTTGTACCGACTCGTCTGAAAACTGCTTTAGTATGCCGCTGTCTGTGTGCCGTATGTCTAGTGAAAAATTGGTGTTGCCCGGTACGACGTTTACAATATTCGGTTTCACTTCGATAAATCCAGCTGTCGCCACCAAGGGTCGTCCTTGCAACTTTGCGTTTCCGAGAATCCCTGCAATCATTTTGCTTGCGGCAAACAGTGTGTCTTGCCGATATTCCATCGGTGTTGTACCGGCGTGATTTGCTGTTCCTGTTAATTCTACTGAAAACCGTCTTTGCCCCGCAATGCTATTAACAATGCCAATTTTCTTTTGCTCACGTTCCAAAACATTTCCTTGCTCAACATGGATTTCAACAAAGGCTTTCACATCGGCACGACGTTCGTGATTCTCTTTTTGAAATCCAAATCCCGCACGATGCATCGCCACCGCAAGCGAAATGCCGTCATGATCAAACACGTTTTCCACTTCTTCTTGTTTTACGAGCCCCAAAAAGTTCTTGCTGCCCCAAAAAACAAACGGAAACCTCGAACCTTCTTCTTCGGCAAAAGAAACGACTTCAATGTTGCGAAGCGGTTTGCCATATTTTTCTTTTAAGTACCGAATCGCCAGTATGCCGGCTATGATGCCGAACATACCGTCATACTTTCCACCATTTCTGACCGTGTCAACGTGGGAACCTGTGAGGATTGTTTCACCGCCTGTGCGAGAAGATGCATCCGCTTCCAGACGACCATACAAGTTGCCGATGGCATCAAAGTACGCACGAAGCCCATAGCCTTCGATCTCATCTTTTAATTTCATCTGGGAATCCACCCACTCTGCCGTATAGAGTAAACGTGTGATGCCACCCATTGGGTCCTCTGCTTTTTTGCCGACGGCATCTAAAAGCCTTACTATTTCATGTTGTAAATCGCCTGACAAAATATCACATCCTTACCGTTTTCTTACTTGCCTTGGTTCTCAAAGATGGTTCCTTTTTTGAATTTCGAATCTTTAAACGCATACTTGGTCAATAGGTAGTATGAAACTCCCGCAACCGAAAGCCCGATGATCCACGCCAGTTCAACTTTTAAAAACGCTGCACCAGCACCGATTAACATGGCGGTAATGGCGGCTGGATTTACACCAGAGAAAGCTCCGTTTGTATCATATAACTCGTCTGTGTCAATTTTTTGCTTACGTAAAATATAGTATTCCACTAACAAAATAGCAACAATTGGGCCTAAGAAAGCTGAATAAACTAAGATAAACATACCAAGTCCCGCTGCTGATTTGTCTTGCACCAAAAGCCAAGGGAACGTACAAAGTGCTAGCAAACCACTAATCACTACCGAAACTTTAAATTTAAGTTTTGTTAATAGTGTAATGACGTAAGTCGGAGGAATGATGTTGGCAACCATATTCACCGCAACCGCACCCATGACGATAAATGCAGAAACAAAAACTGTTATGTACTTGTTATCAACGGCAACTGAGAACGCTTTTACTGGATTGGAAATACCAGTGGCAGACGCAAGCATGGCACCGATCACCAAAGTAAAACCATACGCTAAGAAAATTGGCGAGAAATACATCAGACCACGTTTTGCGTCGCTGTAGCCTGTTTTTAGTTCTCTGGAATAATCCGCAGCCGATAGGAAAATGGCGGCGTAATTGCCCATGAACATCATAATAAATGCGAAGAACGGTAAACCCCAAGAACCTTTTGCCATCACCCATTGGTCGTGAACAGCCGCCCCATGCACCGTTAAAAGATTGATGAACAAATAAATCAATGCACTCACGATTACAACCGAGGTTAGGGATTCAACCCATTTGATGGCATGAAATCCATACATAGAAAGCAAAATTTGAACGCCTTGCAAAACGATGAAGCATACGGCAATATTATCAACTGCACCGTCCGAAAGAATTTTTAAAATTTCATTTAAAGCCGTTGCACCAATCCAACTCTGGAAACCGTACCAGACAAGTGCGGGAATGCCACGCAAAAGGGACGAGACAATCGAGCCTTTTACACCAAATGACATTCTAAGTTGCACAACATAGGGAATACCTGTTCGATACCCAAGTCTGTCATTTAAAGCAAATATTGTGGAAATAATCGCAATCGCAATGATTGCCGCCGCAAACGTCTGTACAAGATTGAGTGTTGCGACGCCGGCCACAACCAAGCTACAACCAAGTGTCATGTTGCCTAGGTTTACGCCGTCGCCAATCCACATGAACATATACGACAACGGTCCAACCGTTCTTTGGTCGGAACGTTTCGGATTCAATGAAGAATCAAGGTCGGATTTATTTGGCTGCTCTTCCTTTAACTCTGTTTCCATTTATTCACCCCTATTTTTGTGTTGCATTCGGCCTCAAATGTCTGCCGATTGGTGCTGAAACAATTTTTCCGTCTTTAAAAATTGTTGTGCCACGAAGAATTGTCTGCGTCACTTTTCCACGAAACAGATCGCCGACATACGGACTTACTTTGTGAAGATAAAATAGATCCTCTGCGTGAAGTGTAAATTCTGCGTTTAAATCCACCAACGCAAAGTCTGCGTCAAACCCCAGTGCAATTTCGCCCTTGCCCTCGATGCCAAACACTTGGTTGACATTTTTCGAAGTAAGTCTTGCGATTTCTGGCAGCGGCATTTGTCTGTTGTGGTGTGCATGGGTAAGTAACTGTGGCAATGTTGTTTGACAAGCGGAGATTCCACCCCAAACTTTCAAAAATGCACCGTCTTTTAGTTTCGGGTCACAAGGTGAATGGTCGGAGGAGACAAATTCAATCTCTCCGTTCATCAGTTTTGCCCACATTTTGATTTGATTTTTAGAATCACGAATCGGTGGCGAACATTTTGCAATTGTGCCAAGACGCTCCACATCGTCGTCCGTCATGGCAAGGTAATGCCCGATGGTTTCGCACAACACGTCCACACCACGGTTTCTTGCCGCTGTCACAAGTTCAACCGCCTTGGCTGTGCTGATATGTGCAATAATCAATTTGCAGCCTGTTTCTTCCGCAAAAGCAATCATTCTGAATACGTTTTCGATTTCCGTAATCGGTGGGCGAGCCGCAAAATAATCTCTCACACCTGTTTTATTATTTTTTAGAGCAAGGTCGGTCAAATCCCTCGTGATTTCTGCATTTTCACAATGTACCATCAAAGGCAGTCCAAGCTTTTTCAGTTTTTCCATGCCAACAAGTGTTGTGTAATCGTCTGCACGTTCAAACTCGTCTATGCCGCTGAAGCACGAGAACGCTTTAAATCCAATGACGCCGCATTCGGCAAGTTCTTCAAATTTATCGAGATTTTTCGGTGTAAAGCCGCCCCAGAACCCAAAGTCAGTGAGAGAATCTCGCTTGGCTACTTCCAGTTTGTTATTGAAATTTTTTCGATCCAGCGTACATGGGCTGCAATTAAGCGGCATATCAAAGAATGCCACGCCACCACCTGCTGCCAACGCACTGCTGCCAGTTTTAATCGTTTCCCATTCTGTGCGGCCTGGGTCGTTAAAATGCACATGGCCATCGGTGGTTGCTGGAAAAACCATTTTGCCAGTTGCGTCGATGATTTCTTTTGCGTTTTGACCAATCTCTTCGCTGATTTCGACGATTTTGCCATCACACACACCCACATCACATTTTTTCACAGAGTCATTTAAAACAAGAGTTCCGTTTCGAATAATTAAATCAAAAGTGCTACCCATTGTGTAACCCCCATTCGAATTACTTTCGGTTTGGTTTTACATGCCGCCCAAACGGTTCGCTAACAATTTTTCCGTCTTTAAATACGGTCTTTCCTCTTAAAATCGTTTGCACCACGGACGCTTTAAATAAATAGTCCACATACAAGCTGATTTTATGTTTGTACAAGAGGTCTTCCTCTTTGAGCGTGAACGCTTTGTTTAAATCAACCACCGCAAAATCTGCGTCGTAGCCGACTTCAATTTTTCCTTTGTTTGGAATGTTAAACAAGCTGTTCATATTTTCCGAGGTCAGCTTTGCAATTTTTTCAAGATCAAGCTTTCTGTCGTGGTATCCATATGTAAGTAGTAAGGGCAACGTAGATTGGCAAGCTGTGATGCCGCCCCATGCTTTTAAAAATTCGCCCTCTTTAAGATGTGGTTCGCAAGGAGAATGATCGGAGGAGACAAATGCGATTTCATCCAGCAGCAGTTTCGCCCACATTTTCACTTGGTTCGCCTTATCACGAATCGGCGGAGAACATTTTGCATTGGTTCCGATTCGCTCCACGTCGTCCTCGTTAAACGCCAAGTAATGCCCGATGGTTTCGCAATGAATGTCAACGCCCCTTGCACGTGCTTGTGTCACAAGAGAAGTTGCTTTTTCTGTGCTAACATGTGCGATAAACACCCTGCAGCCAGTCTCTTCCGCAAAATGAATCATGCGTGACACATTCTCAACTTCCGTAATCACAGGACGTGATGCGAAATAATCTTTAGCCGATAGTTTGCCTTCGGCCAAAAATAAATTTGTGAGATCCCTTGTAATCTCTGCGTTTTCGGAGTGAACCATGAGCGGCAAATTCAACTTAGCAAGTTTTTTCATGCCGGTAAAAAGTGTATAATCATCAGCACGGTCTATTCCGCCAACACCTGTAAAACACGAAAACGCTTTAAATCCGATTACGCCGGCTTCCGCCAAAGATTCCAGTTTATCCAAGCTGTAAGGCGTAAGCCCGCCCCAGATACCAAAATCCGTGTACGAATCTCTTTGTGCGATGGCAAGTTTTGCATTAAAAGTTTCCATGTCGCAAGTGGTCGGATATGAATTGAGCGGCATATCAAAATACACAGCACCGCCACCAGCCGCAAAAGCACTGCTGCCTTGTTTAATCGTTTCCCAATCTGTTCTGCCCGGTTCGTCAAAGTGGACATGTGCGTCCGAAACACCCGGGAGGACGTGCAAACCGCTTGCGTCAATTGTTTCTTTTGATATTTCGTTAATGGTTTTGCTTAAACAAGCAATCTTGCCCTCCGAAACACCAATGTCAAGCTTTGTTACCTCATTATTAGAAACGACGCTTGCGTTTTTCAACACGAGATCATACCCCATAAAACACCTCCACTTTTTTTAAATCAATTTCTTTTTTAATATTAAACTTCTTTTTAACAATTTACATTGGAGCATCAAGATAAAACGAGACGCAACTTTTTATCAGTTTTAGATAAAAAATTGCGTCTCGTATGTATTTTTTTGTTATAATTCATTTTTTAACAAGCAAATTAGGAATTATACCTATTATAATTATCAATTAATTTTAAAATTATGAGCCCAACTTGCACAGAAAGCACATCGTCGGCACTTTTAAAGTTCATACCTGTGATGGCAACAATCCGTTCAATGCGATAGTTTACCGTTTTGTAGTGGACAAACAAATCTTGTGCCGTTTTTGCTACATTCTGGTTATTGTTTAAATATATTTTTAAAGTAGAAATCAGATCGTCCTTTTGCGGTTTTTGGTATGCGTACAATTTTTTAAGCGATTCAGGCACAAATTCTCTAAGTAGCGTCGGGTTTTCAAACTTGCACAGCAGGCGGAAGGTTCCAAGATCCGAAAAGGCAATAATCTGTGACGCACTGTCATTGCTGCCGCTTTCGACCATGTCCACCAACAACAACGCATCGCTCGCCTCTTTAAAACTGGTGGGGATATTTACAAGACCTGTCACGATGTCGCCAATGCCAGCACTGATCACCAAATTTGTGTTCTGTTTGCTTATGCTCTTTTGAATTTTTTCCGCTTTGCTTTTCACATCTTGAATGTGATCGCTGGGTTTTGGTTTGCTGTGAATTTCTTGCA
>JAVBKL010000219.1:0-4885 GCA_031554055.1 Eubacteriales bacterium
AGAGACTCCTTGAGTTTCTCCGGAGTAAACTCGCTGTAGGTCGGACGAATCGCCTCATGTGCATCCTGTGCTCTTGCACGAGCTTTAAATTCAGATTTAATTTGATTGGCATATTCTTCGCCAAATCTATTTGTAATAAAAGCTTTTACATCTAAAAAGGCTTCATCAGAAATTCTGGTCGAATCGGTACGTGTGTATGTAACCAGACCTATGGTACCCTCACCTTTGACATCAATGCCCTCGTACAGTTGTTGAGCAAGCGACATCGTTTTATGCGTTGCAAATCCAAGAATTTTTGAAGCTTCCTGTTGTAGTGTGCTTGTTATAAAAGGAGGGAGAGATTTTTTTGTCCTTGAGCCTTTTTTAACTTCTGAAACCAAAAATTTATTTTTATTGATGTCACTGATAATTGAATCGGCTTCTTCTCTCGAATGAATTTCATGCCCCGTTAAGCGAGCAATAAGGGAATCCTTGCCGCCTTTTGTTTGCTTTTGAGCCCCAGAAAGTTCAACATCAATGCTCCAATATTCTTCTGAATGAAAATTTTCTATTTCGTCCTCTCTGTCACAAATCATTTTTAACGCAACAGACTGAACACGTCCAGCACTCAAACCTTTTTTTACTTTCTTCCATAAGAGAGGGCTAATTTTATAGCCAACAATTCTGTCAAGCTCACGCCTTGCTTGCTGTGCGTTTACAAGTCCCATGTCTATTTCTCGAGCTTCTTTTATAGATTTCTTAACTGCGTTTTTTGTGATCTCGTTGAAGGTTATTCTTTTTACTTTTTTGCCTTTGTCGGAAACATCAGTTAGTTTGAGAGCGTGCATTAAATGCCAACTGATTGCCTCGCCTTCACGGTCAGGGTCAGTTGCGAGATAAATGTTTTCGCTAACTTTCACTTCTTTTCGGAGTTTAGAAAGAATGTCGCCCTTGCCTCTTATGGTGATGTATTTTGGCTCAAAGTCATTCTCTATATCGATGCCCAGTTCGCTCTTTGGCAAATCTCTAACATGCCCTACGGATGCTTCTATCTTAAATGTGTTGCCTAAAAATTTTTTAAGTGTCTTTGCTTTCGCTGGCGATTCTACTATTACTAGGTTTTTAGCCATTGCAAACCCTCCAATTTATTGCTGTATATTAATTTTTTATATATCTACGTCCCGGAAGTTTTTTAATTAGCCCTTTAATTTCTAAAATCGTTATGACATAATTAATAGAATTTGCAGAACTCCTTGTTTCATTGATAATACTATCAAATGATTTTGGTTCAAATGATAACACATTATACACTATTTTTTCTTCTGGTGATAGTGACTCACTCACTTTATTATCATGCGTATACTCTGAATAGGATATGCCAAGTGCATCTAAAATATCTTCGCAACAAGTAACCATAGCTGCGCCATTTTTTATAAGCTCGTTTGTGCCATAGCTAAACACACTTGTTATATCTCCAGGCACGGCGAGCACTTCCCGACCTTCATCGAGTGCTTGGCCGGCAGTGATTGAAGTTCCACTTTGCTTACCTGCTTCCACTACTAGCGTTGCTTGGGATAAACCACTGATAATTCTGTTTCTAGCTGGGAAATTTCTTGGCAAAGGTTTTGCCCCAGGTGGGTATTCAGAAATGATACAACCACTCTGTTTGATTCTCTCCATGAGCTCTTTATTTTCTGGCGGATAACAAACATCAGCACCGCCACCCAAAACAGCAATAGTATATCCACCGGAATCTAAGGCACCTTTGTTTGCCATGCTGTCAATCCCTCTTGCCATTCCACTAACAACTACTACACCAAACTTTGCAACTTCTTTGCTCAGTCTGTGCGTAACATTAAGACCGTACTCCGAACATTTTCTTGAGCCAATAACACTTAAAAATTTATTTTCAGTAGGCAAAGGCTTTCCAATAATATAAAGGCCCATTGGCGGTTCATTGATATAGGTAAGCAACTCGGGATATTCTTCACAACCAAAGGGAACAAATCTAATTCCCGTTTTCTCGAGCTCGTTTGCATATTTAACGATTATCTGTTCATTCTGCATGGCAACAATGCTACTCACATTTTGCTCATTTAAATATGTCAAAGACCCAAGAAGTGTCCTTTTTGCAAAAAAAACGTCACGAGCACTCTCAAAATATTCAAGCAGAAGTTGCTGTTTCTTGATGTTTAATCCGTCTATTCGGCTAAGCCACATCAAATATTTATTCTCTTCCAATATAAACCCCCCAATTTGGGATACTTATAGTGATTTAATTATATTTTCATCAAATTGTCAATGGCTTTTTAAATTCTAATACAGATAAATTGTATATTTTTGTATTATACAGCATTTTTATAAAATTAAAAGTAATCTTTGAAAAAAAATTAACACATTCTTAAATATTTGAGAATAACATATTTTTGCCTAATAAAAACCCTCCCACGTCACAATTGGACATGGAAGGGTTATAATTACAAAAAAACTCTTTTGTAATCAATGGCAATTTGATTTTCTAAATCTTTTTTGTAATGCTATTGATCATAGGCGTCACGGTTAAATATTTTTCTTTCGTTGCTAAGCCGCCTCTGATATGTCTTTCGGATTTGTTTACCTCCAAAACTTGCCTTGCTTCGCCCGCAAGCTTTGGGTTGATTTTCACAAGTCTTTCAGTTACATCTTTATGTACGGTCGTCTGCATTTGTGTCGGTTTTGATATTGACAAAATCGGATAATCTTATCGGAAAATTCAAACCATCAATATCGTCAGAGATATTGAAATATACTTGCAATTCATCTGCACTTACTACTCGAATTTCTCTAATTATTTGCCGTAGTGCGGCATTGTCCATATTTTGTATCAGGGTAAAGGATGAGAACTTATTAGAAAATACTTTAAGATTCTCTTTTACCTTTGTTGTAATTTCCGATGTTTTATCTCTTTGATTTAGAAGCAAAGATAAGTCTTCAAGTCTTTTATTGATAGATTTTAAGTCATCTTCTCCTTCGTCAATTTCTATCAATCCCTTAACCATCATTTTCTTTAGATTATTACGCTCAAGCGTAAGCTCAGATTGTTCTTCCTTTAGAGAATCTAAATCAATGTTGTCTTCACTTCTAATATATTCACGAATCAGGGACATACATTTTGACTCAACCAGTTTTAAAAACATATCTTTATCTTCTATTAAATATTCTAGTAAGTACGATATTTGTTTTGTTAGCGTTTCCTCATCAATTCTTATATGCTCTGAATTGCATCTGCCTGCACCATAGGCAGAGCGTTTTGAACACACCCACCATTTATACATCGGCCCATTCTCGCTATGTCTTTTTTGGTATCTCCTGTAGGATAATCCGCAGTTACTACATTTAATTAAGTTAGAAAATAGATATTTCTCGCTTCTTTTTACGCCGCCTTTAACCCCGAAACTATTTTGAGGGAATAGTTCCTGATTTTTAATAACTATTTCTTGTGCCAAATTAAACTGTTCATCGGATATTATCCTTAATTCGGGTTTTTCATGAACTATCCATTCATCTTCTGACTTGTCTCTACGTTTTCCAGAGTAAATGCCCAATGTCTCTTGTTTTCCATTTATTAGTAATCCTGTGTAAAGTTTATTTCTCAGTACCCTGCCTACAGTGTTTTGACTCCAATTATAGTTAGGTTCACCATCTTTTGACTTCTTTGTAATAACTTGTTGTTCAAAAAGGTATTGTGAAATTCGTGCCATTCCCCACCGTTGCTCTGTGTATAGATTAAATATCTGCTTTACCCAGTAGGCATCAGTTTCGTTTACAATTAAAGTACGAGAATCAATATGATCATAACCAAAGCAGAAATTTGGGACTAAACCATTTTTTGAACTTTCGTTTTTACCGAATTTTATTCTTTCTTGAATTTTTTTACTTTCGTTTTCAGCTAACATCGCCATTAGACTTAATGTAAAAGAGTCTAAATCTTTACCGTCACCTAAATTGACTACATGAAGTGCTATCCCGTAGTTATCCATAACTTCCCGAGAAAATTCAATAAAATCAAGAGTATTACGAAATAAACGACTAATATCTTTTACATATATTTTATCAAACTCTTTTTTCTTGGCTGCTCTAATCAACTTCTGCAATTCATGTCGATTTTTCATTTTTGTGGCAGATTTGCCTTTGTCACTATAAATATCAATCAATTCATCGCCACGTCGTACTATATAATCTTCAAAGAATCTTCTTTGATGTTCTAGGCTTAGTGCCTGTTCGTTTTTCATGGTTGACACTCGTACATAAGCTACAGCTCTCACTGAAATACCACCTCTCATTTGTGTTAAAAATATCCCTCTATTACAACAAAAGACCTTGTGCAAATGTCAGTAACAACATTTTGACACAAGGTCTTTTTAATTTCCGTATGTATTATGCTGTTTCTAATTTTGCAGTTGCTTCTGTGTTTTTAAGAGCGTCTATGCTTGCAGTTACAATACTTCTTGCAACCGAATCAACCATGACAGCTCTCATCTTTTGTAGAACGTCATCTGGAAATTGGTTCATAGTATCCTTACCTCGTTCTGTTTGGTTAATACAATATATGCTTGTCCTTGTATTTACATTACTCAAATTCATAACACTCTCTCCCCTATTTCATTCTTGAATTAGATGGAGAGTTAAAAAGCTTTAATTATGTGTGTTTGGTGTTACAGAAAACTTCTCTTTTAATGAATTCATTGAGCTTGTCCAAATATATTACTGTAGTTTATCGCAACACGGGGCTGTCTCGCTAAGAAAAAAATGCGAGACAGCCCCTATTTTTATATACGATATTAAAAGTGGACAAAAAATCTATAAGCAATAAATTTTTGAGAACAACAAATACGCCTTAGCAGCAATATGTACCAAGACTGTTAAA
>JAVBKL010000048.1:0-4143 GCA_031554055.1 Eubacteriales bacterium
CAACTTGTCAAAGCAATCGTTGATGCAAAAATTAATGTGAGTAATAAATTTTTTCCATTTTTATTTTTTTTCATCATCCTGTTTCCCTTCGTTTATTATCAACTATATTACAAACCGAACCCATACATATTATTATTATTACAGTTATATGTCAAGGAAATGCGAAAATTTTAAGATTAAATCTGAATTGTAATAACTCTGTAATTGAATTTTAGGCTAAATAATGAGAAAATAGAATATGATATGAATTAAGGATTAAGAATATATAGAAGGAGGAGATTTGCTATGCATAAAAAAACTACGTTGTACGGCTTGATTGGAATTATTTCAATTGCATTGTTTGGTCAAACAGTTTTTGCAACTGCAACCGACACGCTTTTGCCAAGTGCGATTACAACTGAAAGTGCTCTGCAACTGGGCAATTTAGTCGTAATGGAAAAATCTGTTGCAGCCACAATACCAAGCAAGCAAGGTGAACTTACGATAACTGGACTTTTACCAATTATTTCATACTCAACTGCAAACTTGAGTAATTTCTCAACTGAAAGCAGTGACACTAAATTTGCAACAGAAATAAATGCATTAATTACGGAAGAATATGAAACTCGTTTGGCAGAAGCCAAAAAAGATAATTCCAAGAGCCTAGACTTTTCATTTGACAAGAAACTTTATAATGACTACCTATCCATCATCATGCGAACTTCTGCAACAACTGTGTCAACAAGAGAATCTGTTAAAACTTTTGTGCTTAACACAAAAGCGGGTGAAGAATCCATTTTAACTTTAACAGATGTTCTGGGAATCAACGCAATCAAAATTTCAAACGGCGTGATTTCAAATGAAATGGCAAAGAAACCCGGCGTTTATAATGCAGACTTTAAAGGGATCACCGAAAAACAAAATTTTTACTATGACAACGGAATAGTTTATGTCATTTTTGATAAATATGAAATTGGGCCAGGCGTTTTGGGTACGCCAATTTTTGAAATAATAAAATCTGGTATTCACGAATACACCATTGATTCTTATTATACCAAAGAGCCTTATAACTTAAAAATGATTCCGCTTAGGCCTGTTTGCACAGGGCTTGGCTTTACTGTTGGCTGGAACTCAACCGATAAGTCCATCGAAATTTCACGCAAGAACTTTTTGTCTGTTGTGTCTGTAGGAAACAACAGTTACTCCAAAAATAAATATCCAAAGACGCTCGAGTCTGCACCTGTTCTTCAAGAAACGCAAGACGGTGGAATTACCTACTTGCCTATTTCGTTTTTTGAGCTTATACTAGATGCGTGCTATACAGTTGAGCCAAACGGAAGTATTACTTTTTCGTATTATTCGGCAAACAAATAAATTTTTAGCTCGTATATATTGTTAGTATTCGTATTTTGATAAGATATGGAAAGCAGGCGTAAATATGTCAGACGAGGAAGTCCTCCATCCTAAAGAAGAATTACCAAAAAAAAACAATCGTGTGAAAGAAGAAATCATTAGTTGGGTGCAAACAATATTTTTTGCCATTATATTTGCACTGATCATTAACAATGTAATTCTTGTAAACGCACATATTCCGACTGGTTCTATGGAAAACACCATCATGACAAAAGACAGGGTTGTGGCTTTCCGACTTTCCTATTTATTTAATTCGCCCGAGCGAAATGACATCGTTGTTTTTAAATTCCCCGATGATGAAAAAGTTTTGTTTGTAAAACGTATCATTGGTGTTCCAGGAGATACAGTTGAAATTATCAGTGGAAAGGTGTATATTAATGGGAGCACCGAACCGCTTGATGATAGTTTTGTAAAAGAACCCCCACTTGGTGACTTTGGCCCTTATGTAGTTCCCGAGGGACATTACTTTATGATGGGTGACAACAGAAATAATTCTCGTGACTCTCGCTTCTGGACGAACACCTACTGTAGCGAGGACAAAATTTTGGGCAAAGTAATTTTCAGATACTTCCCAAGCATTAAACTCTATACGCAATAAAACTTTATAAGCAATAAAAATTTATATACATTCAGGAGGAAATAATATGGCACAGATCACCAAAGACATGGTAATTAGCGACATCATTCAAATTGATAGGGGCATTATCCCATTTTTAATGAACGCTGGAATGCACTGCGTAGGTTGCCCTTCGGCACAAGCAGAGACTTTAGCAGAAGCTAGTTTTGTTCACGGCACAGACGTTGACGAGCTAGTAACAAGCATCAATGGCTACTTGGCAACTTTGTAAAACCCAAACACAAAAACCCCACCGGAAAATTCGCCTGTGGGGTTTTCTTCTATACAAAACTATGATAGTATATGCGTAGAAGTATATTTTTTCTCGTGAGGTGAGTTTTATGGTTGATAAATTAAAATCGCTGATTGTGCCTGTTCTCATCGTCTTGGGCATCGGTATAATTGCTACACTCATAGGACTTGGTACTGGTGTTGTCATGGCAAATAAAGCGGAAACAAAACCTGTGAACATGACAGTGCTCGAAGTGAAAAACCTGAAAATCAAGATGCAATCCTCCGTTGACAAAGAAGAACACCCCGTGCGAATGGATTTATATTTTGAACTTGGTGAAGATCTTGCCAGCATGATTAGCCTACGTGAAATTCGCAAGCAACTCGTAGAAATGCTCGGAACGCTTGAGTATGAACGTTGCACAGGAAAAGACAATGTTGATTACATCGTTAATTTCATTGAATCCAAATTTTCGGATAAAATTGACCATAGAGAAGTCGGTAAAGTCTATATTACAAAAATGGTAACAGGCGACCTCAACTTTATAACCAAAGACGAGGAAGTTGACGCCGCCGAAGAAACCATGAATACACGTGTTCAAGATAAATTTGATGGGTTGTTTGGTGATTAATCAAAATGTTTAGGCTCTGCCGCATAACTTTGTTATGCGGTTTATTTTTTTTGCCAGCTCGTCTGTTAAGTCGTCGCTTGCGATTCGGTAGCTCCAGTTGTCGCCCATGAGCCCTGGCGTATTCATTCTTGCATCGGCTACACCAAGAAAATCTTGCATCGGTGCAATCGAAAGATCCGACACGCTTGCCCAAGCACATTTAATAAATGCCCAAGGCAAATCACTGGCTTTTTCAACATTTAGGTATTCAAACGCAAGTGCGACATCATTGGCATGTGTATGATCGACCCAACCCGCCACTGTATAATTGTCATGCGTTCCTGTGTACACAACGGTATTTTTATCATAATTATGCGGATAGTAGTCGCTCTCTTCTCTTGAATCAAAAGCGAACTGCAGCACTTTCATACCGGGGTATCCTGTTTGCCTTAAAAGTTCTTTCACTGCATCAGAAACATATCCCAAATCCTCTGCAATAATGTTTTGTTTGCCGAGTGCTGCGTTGATTGCATTGAATAAGTCAACGCCGGGACCAATCTCCCACGAGCCAAAAGCCGCTGTCGCATCCTCTGCTGGAATCGCAAAGTAAGATTCAAAGCCACGGAAGTGGTCGATTCGAAGCAAATCACAAATCTTCATGTTGCGTGCGATGCGTTCAATCCACCATTTGTATCCATCTTGTTTCATGGCGTCCCATCTGTAAAGCGGATTGCCCCACAACTGTCCGTCCGCAGCAAAAGCGTCTGGTGGGCAACCAGCCACCTTAATCGGATTTTTATTTTCGTCGAGTAGAAAAAGCCGACTGTTTGACCAAGCATCCGCACTGTCCGCCGCAACATAAATCGGAATATCGCCGATTAAATGCACTTGCTTTGCATGTGCATACGCAAGGAGAGCTTCTAGTTGTTTAAAGAACTCAAACTGCATGAATGATTGAAAATTAATTTCATCTGACAAAAGCTCGCTGTATTTTTTAATGGCAACTTCTTCCCGATTTTTTATATCGCTGTCCCAGTCTGTGAAAGACGCTTGATGAAAGTGCCCTTTCAATGCCATAAAAAGTGTATAGTCCGCAAGCCATGTATGCTCTTCCAAAAACTCCGCATACGCTTTACATGGTTTAAACCTAGCAAATGCTTTGCGAAGAACCAAAAATCTTGTTTCATAAAGTTCTTGGTAATTCACTTTTGGGGTTGGTGCTTTCACCAAATGACTGATTTCAGAATTTTCGAGTAACCCTTCCGAAACCAAAATATCTAAGTCGATAAAATA
>JAVBKL010000188.1:0-3495 GCA_031554055.1 Eubacteriales bacterium
AGTTCGCAAGAAATATTTGTTTTAAACTTTTCGTTACTGTCATCGATTGATGATGTTTTTACAGAGAGTTTTCTGACACATCATATTGCCATGATGTTTGCAGATGTTTTACTTATTATTGCACCACTGTTGGCGGTTACAATGGTAGTTGGCGTGTTAAGTAACATGATTCAGTTTGGATGGAATTTCGCAACGAAACCTTTAATTCCAAAGTTTAATCGGCTAAGCCCTGTATCGGGATTTAAGAGAATGGTCTCTATGCAACAAGTTGTAACAATGATCAAGGCGATTGCTAAGCTTGCCGTTATCGGGATCGCACTTTATATGATGGTGTCAAAAGAAATACATAAGTTGCCAGACCTTGCAACAATTACAATTATGGAGAGCCTTATTTATTTGGGTGGACTCATAACAAACATGGGAATCAATGTTGGTATTCTGTTTGTGTTTATTGCACTTGCAGACGTATTTTATACTCGATTTACTTACACAAAAAACTTAAAAATGACTAAACAAGAAGTAAAAGAAGAGTATAAGCAAATGGAAGGTAATCCACAAATCAAGGCGAAGATTAGACAAAAAATGCAAGAAGCTTCCATGCGTCGCATGATGCAAGATGTACCTAACGCCGATGTTATTATAACGAACCCAACACATTTTGCTGTAGCAATCAGGTATGATAAAGATGCTGGAGATGCACCGAAGGTTGTAGCAAAAGGTGCGGACTTCCTTGCGAAGAAAATTCGTGAGAAAGCAAAAGAAAATGATGTTCAAATCGTTGAGAATAGACAACTTGCAAGAGCGTTATATGCGACTTGTGAAATAGGACAGGAAATTCCGCAAGAACTTTATCAGACAGTGGCAGAAATTCTTGCTTTTGTATATAAATTAAAAGGTAGCAAATTATAAAAAACGGTACTATAAATGATTAATCATTTTTAGCACCGTTTTTTTGTATATATGTAACTTATAATTTAGGGATAATTGATACACCGATTGTGTCAGGGCCTGTGTGTGCACCGATTGTTACACCAATCATGGAAAGGGGTAGGGTCGTTATGATATTGTATTCAGTCTTTAAAAGATCAATTAGCTGATTCGCTTCTTCAATGCAATCGGCGTGAACAATGCCAAATTCAAACGCTGCGATATTGCCCTTAGTTTCTTCAAGGGTAAGACGAGCAAGTTCTGATAGGGATTTTTTTCTGCCCCTAATTTTTGCCTCTGGATGTAGTTCTCCTGAATACAATGAAAGTACAGGTTTAATATTGAGAATGGTGCCCGCAAGTGCAGATGCCTTGCCAACACGACCCCCTCGTTGTAAATATTCTAGTGAACCAACAGTAAAGTAAATTTTTGAGTTATCAATAATTGGTTTTATTTTTTCATTAACAGCATCAAGTGTAAGTCCCATTGCTTTAAACTGCGCCGCTTTAAATAAAATTGCACCTTGTGTTTGTGTAGCACAAGAAGAATCCACAACTATGATTTTACGTTCAGCATACTCTTCCTGCAAAATATTTGCAGCGTTAACAGCGCTTTGGTAAGAACCGCTAAACTTTTGGCTCAAACAAAAACATAAAATGTCTTTTCCCGATTTTAATACCGGAGCAAAGGCATCAATATAATCAGAAATAGTTGGCAACGAACTTTTTGGGTAAACGACGCTACTACGCATAGTCTTGTAAAATTGTTCAAGCGATAGTTCGGAAATTTCTTTCTTATAGGTTAACCCATCAAATGAAACGTAAAATGGTATAAATAAAATATTGTTATCGGCAATAAAGCTATGTGGTAAATCACAAGAACTATCCGTAGCGAGTACAAACTGACTCAAGAAATCACTTCCTCTCTTTTAAATTTTTATTAAATTGCTTAGACCATATATATGTAAAAAGTAATGTGTATAGCAATTGCTAATATTCTAATACGTCAGACGTATATTGTCAATTAAAATCAAAATCACTTGTTATAGAAAATTATGGCTTCATAAGGTCTTAACGTGTCAGATAGGCATTCTTTATAGTTTGAAAGTAAAATTCTATCGGTTGGAAGCGTACACGCAACTAAATCAGATGTAAAGTTGCAGTACACGGTGATTTTCTCATCGCCTTGTGTTCTAGTATATGCAAATATTTTTGAATGTTCTGATAAAATCATTTCAAATTTTCCGAAAACGAGAAGATCCATTTCTTTACGCAACTGGATGAGTTTTCTGTAGTGGTTGAAAATGGAATTGTCGTCGTTCACTTGGCTTTCAACATTTATGGTTGCAAAATTTGGATTCACTTTTATCCAAGGTTCTGCTTGCGAAAAACCGCCAAAATTTGAATTATTCCATTGCATAGGCGTTCTCGAGTTGTCACGGCTCTTTGCATAAATTGACTGCATCGTTTCATCAGGGCTATGTCCTTCGTCAGTCCAACTTTTATAAAAGTTGATTGTTTCAATATCACGATAGTCGTGAATGGACTCAAACGCAATATTCGTCATGCCAATTTCTTCACCTTGATAAATATAAGGGGTGCCTTTTAAACAATGTAAGAGGGTAGCGAGCATTTTTGCACTCTCTGTCCAATACTTGCCAGTATTTCCAAAACGGGAGACAGCTCTTGCAGTATCATGATTGTTCCAGAAAAGAGAGTTCCAACCGATATTTTCGAAATTATTTTGCCATTTATTGATGTTAGCCTTTAAGCCTATGAAGTCGAGTGGCGAAAGATGCCATTTATCCTTGCCAGGAACATGGTCAAAGCAAAGGTGTTCAAACTCAAAAACCATACTAAACTCACTTGCATCGTCGTTTACATATTTCATCACTTCTGGTAGGGTACTAGCCCAACACTCGCCAACGGTAAGCAAGTCTTTTCTTCCAAAGGTTTCTTTGTTCATCTCTTTTATGTAATCATGGAGCAAAGGCCCATTTGCTGTTATCATTTCATCTGGCACTTTTCCATACAGTTCAGCCGTATCAATTCTAAATCCGCCGATTCCTTTGTCAATCCAGAAATTCATCATTTTATAAATATCTGTTCGCATTTTTGGATTTTCCCAGTTAAGGTCGGGCTGTTTTTTGCTAAATAAATGCATGTAGTACTGGTTGCTCGCGTAATCAAACTCCCAAGCACTCCCGAAGAAAAAAGATTGCAACTCGTTTGGTGCTGCACCATTAACTGGATCACGCCAAATATAATAATCTCTATATTCACTATCTTTTGAACTCTGTGCAGAAATGAACCACTTATGCTCATCGGAAGAATGGTTTACGACTAAATCAAGTAAAATTTTGATTCCAATGTTATTGGCTTTTAGAAGCAGTTCGTCCAGGTCTGCCATTGTACCAAATTCGTCCATAATATCTTCATAATCACTGATGTCATAACCATTGTCGTCATTAGGTGATTTAAAAGTTGGGCTTAGCCAAATCACATCAATTCCTAATAACTGTAGGTAATCTAATTTTTCGATTATGCCCCTTAAATCACCAATGCCATC
>JAVBKL010000124.1:0-2750 GCA_031554055.1 Eubacteriales bacterium
AGTTCGAGCCTCTCAACGCCCACCATTTAAAAAAAGAGTCTTAGGACTCTTTTTTTATTGCATATATTTAAAATAATCCCATATAAATTGGCAAAATGCGCAATACCCCCCCCAAGAGAGGCTTTTCGATATTCGATTCACCCTAGCTACAGCTTGGTTATCCCTTTTGGCTCAAATTCGCCACCATTTGCCAATTTGTATTTATCCGCCACCGATGATAAATCAAATTTATGATTTTCTGGCAACGAATCCAAGTGCTTAAGCATTTCTTGTAATTGACCTGTATGGTTTTCCACAACCCATGGCTTAAGTGCGACATTTTTTAAACGCACTTCTTCAACCACGTCCGTCAGTCCTCCTGGAGACATTAGTCCATCATTAGGTTTTAATAGTAATGGCAATGAAGCTTTATGCGGTAATGGCAATGAAGCTTTATTCGACGACTTTTCAATACCAAATTCTTCAATACCAAATTCATATATAGTACGAGGCGCACGAACACCTCTGCCCATAGTTTCAGGCATATAATAACTCGCCAAAACATCTAATGTATCAGTCACCGCTTTATTTCCAAGCGCAGTTGCTTCATCGGAAAGCTCGGCTGCCTTTTTGGCCACTTCTTGAGCTACCTCTTTTGTCACTTTACTGTCAGCAACTCTACTAGTCAGATTTGTTCCAATTTTACTTACATCCATTTGTAATTTTATCCTTCCTGTATTTTTTGCATTTCATTATACACCAATAATAAAACAAATGATAAAAAAAATTGCCCATCAATTCAGTAAAATTAATTTCCCAACCAAAGTGGCATTAAACCTTGCACACTAGGTGCAAACAGCCCTACTTAATTCCCATTCCTTTTTTAAAATTACCAAACAGCTCGTCTAAAATGCCAACCACTCTCATAGGTGTTAATTTTCCAGATTCAACATAGCTATAGGCAGTTTCTTCACCATCTTTAAGCAATGTTGCCTCAAAGGTATCTGCAAACTTGCCACCCCTGTTTAATGGCCCCATACTGGCTTTGAATAAAATATCTCCCTGCAAATCTTCGCCCATATGCTCCAAAACAGCGTCCAATTTATATTTTGTTATAGCCGCTGTGGTTTCAACAGATTTATCAATTCTCAAACCCTGAAAATTCACACTATTATTTTGAACTTTTCCTATCACATTTAACTTTCTTAATTCCAGATTGTGATGCATTACCATCAAACCTTGAAAATATAATTCTTTGCCAAATTATACATGTTTGAATAATTCATAAACAGAACAATGATAATGACAAGAATAAGTATGCTCGGTCCAATTTAGACCGAGCATATAACTTTTAACTCATAAAATTCATACCGGCACCATCTCTTGATGGGTCGCCGTATTTTTCTTTCAGTTCTTTTTTCGCTTCTTCAAGCGTCATTCCGTGTTTTGTTGCGTATTCTTGGGCGTAGGCATTTGGATCTTTTCCTCCACCTTTAGTGCTTGATGATTCTTGTGTTGAAGTTGAAGAAGTTTTGTGAAATCCCCTGTTTGAAAAATCGCCGAATATCGAGTCTGAATCAAACGATTCAGATATGCTTGCAGATTGCAAATTGTTTTCGTCTGTTGAATATACGCTAGTCGAACGATCGGTCTTTGCAGCGGGATCGCCATACATACTTTTAAGTAAATCCTTTGCCTCCTGCACGCTTATGCCGTTTTCTTCTGCGTATTTTTTGGCATACAAATCCGGATTCATTTTTGGCGGCATGTTGGCTTGTTGCGTGCTTGATTGTGAATTGTTGATTGAAAATGACATTTGAATCCTCCTGCTTACTCATGTTTATTAACTACTCATATATAAAAAATATATAAACTATCGGATTGATAGCTCTAGAGAACCAACCGTTAAAGCAGTCCGTTTTTTACAGCAAAAAGCGCCGCCTGTGTTCTATCTTTAACGGAAAGTTTTTTTATAATGCTACTCACGTGGTTTTTAACCGTATAAAGAGAAATTACCAATATGTTTGAGATTTTTTCATTACTATGCCCATTTGCAACAAGTTTTAGTATTTCAATTTCTCTCATACTGAGATTAAAATTGAATTCACAAATCTGCGAGCTTTCATTTATAACCACGTTCCTTAAAATATAATCCAGCACGCCCGGGTTTATACACACGCCGTCTTTTGACACAACCCTGATTGTCGATACAAAGTCTGCCACATCGGACTTTTTGGGACAAAAACCATAAACCCCACGCTTTAATAGATTAAGGATGACGGCCTTTTCAAAACCAACATCTGTCACAATTATTTTAACTCTGGCATTTTCATCCCTTGCTCTTTCGATAATTGAGATGATTTTATCTTCGACCGAATGCGGCTCTAGAAGAATAATTTCTGGATTTTTTTCATTGAGAAATTTAAAAAACTCCTTTTCATCATCGACAACTGCAACAATTTCAATTTGCTTGTAATTTTTAAGCGCACGCACAACATTGTCACGCTCAAGCCCACGTCTTTTCACGAGTAACACTTTCATATAACCAGCCCCTTCAAGTTTAGTTTATTCAGCACATATAACAGATTGATTTATTTGCCTGCACCAAGTTTTTTATGATATTAATGAAGATTTTAACAATGTCAATTGATTTTTTCTTATTTCACAGATATGCTATGATGAATAAAGTTTAAAATACAGAGGTGTAGATGAGCATTCCAACTATTATATTTATCACGGCGATTGTGCTTGTGGCAATAAATAAATTAACC
>JAVBKL010000118.1:0-4489 GCA_031554055.1 Eubacteriales bacterium
GATTTTAATATGACGAAATTGTCTTTTTCACCTTTTACGATTTTATCTACTGTCATACTAACTTCAGAAAATCCATCTTCCATTTGAATATAAACTGGTTTCATCACACCCTCTTGCCAGTCAAAAACTCGCTCAATCGGAATGTACGAGGCTATATACCAATCGTTTGATTCAACAATCTTAAATATCGGTGCATTCTGATCAATACTTCTGTTTGGCAGTATTTTATCGAAATCGACTTTCATTCTGGTTTGTTCTGGGCTAAGGGTTGGCAGAGACTCAATGGTTATGCTGCCCTCAAGGCCATCAACAATGTACGACAGCAAGCCGCCCTCTTCTGCATACAGGTTTGAATAACTCTTTTTAATTTGCATCTCATATCTTTGTTTTTCATCGACCAAACTAGAAAGACTTCCCCGGCCCTCGTTAAGTAGCATTTGGTTTCTAAAGTTTAAATTTTGGGCGATACTTTCCTTCGACTCGTAAATTGAATTTAAATTCAATTGCATATTTACGATTACTTTGTTGTCAACTATCTCTTTTATCTGTTTATTTACATTTTCGACGTCTTTCTTAAAAGTTGTAATTTCTGTTCTTCTATCTTGCAATTTTAATATCGCTTTATTAATTTGGTCAACGTCACTCGCAAGCTGGGCATTGTTTTCTTCGTCTTGGATACTGCAAATGGTTGCCCCTTTTTTTACTTTTTCTAAATCGTTATAATTAAAATTGACTACGCCCTTTTTGGGTGAAGTAAATACTTTTTCATCACGAACGATGATTCCGTCAAGTAGAACCGGAATATCGATGTTTCCCATCTGAACTGCTGCGGTTGCAATATCGGATTTATTGCTAAGATCCACAACTTCCTTAAACAAATATGATAATACTGTGATAAAAAATACACTAATAATAATTGTTACTGCCAAGTGCTGCGATTTTGAACGAGGCGGCTTTGGCTTGGGCACACGATTTGGCCTTGGTCTTGGTCTTTGCGGTTTGCTTCTGTTGGCTGTATTTGGTGCGTTTGTTTTTGGCAAGCCTGATTTGGGCATTCCTGTTCTATTTCGGCTTTGTACTTTACCTTCATTTTCATATTCACGCCGTAACCTTGGGTCACTCGTGCTTCTGTCTCTATTTCTGTCTTTGATCGAAGAAGGAATTTTGTTTCTATTTACAGTGGGCTTTCTCTTATCCAAAACTTTTCACCCCTAATCTTTATCGACTTTTTCATTTGGCATAAGCATATACTCTTGTTAGAGGCGATGATATGAAAAATAACTTGATTATACCAATTATAGTTGCACTTTTCAATGTTTTGATTATTCTATTTCCAAGTATTATGATTTCCGCCGCAAAAGATGGGCTTAGCCTTTGGTTTAATAACGTACTTCCCGCTTTGTTGCCGTTTATTATAACAACAAATATACTGATCGGGCTTGGTGTTGTCAATTTTTTAGGCGTACTCCTCGAACCAATTATGTACCCACTCTTTAGAGTGCCCGGAGTCGGTGGCTTCGCCATGATTACTGGCATGACCTCTGGCTACCCAATGGGTGCTAAAATAATCGCAACGCTTCGAGAAGACAATTTAATTACGCAAGTAGAATCACACAGGCTTATGTCATTTTGCAATAACTCGGGGCCGCTTTTTATTCTCGGTGCTGTCGGAGTGGGAATGCTACAAAGTCCTCAAGCGGGATTTTTTATACTCTTTGTTCATTATGTGGCATCCATCACAACCGGACTTTTGTTTCGATATTGGGGCGATGATGTCGCTCCCAAAAAAACAAAAACTACGAGGATTCTATCAAGGGCTTTCCAAAGTATGCGTCTGGCTCGGCAAAAAGACAAACGAAATTTCGGTCAACTTTTAGGCGAGTCGGTAAAAAACGCTATGGAAACCATAGCGTCAATTGGCGGCTTTATAATACTTTTTTGTGTTATTGTAAAAGCAATTGAAATAACACCGCTTCTGTCCATAATAAAAATGATTTTTAGTGATGCACTTAATTATTTTGGCATAAGCGAACAGCTTTTTGAAGGACTTGTAATTGGACTGATCGAAACTACAAATGGTTCAAGGGCTGTAAGTTTACAAGAATTTTCAAAGACACAACTTGCTACACTCTGTGCAATCATATCATTCGGCGGCTTCTGCATTCATGCACAAGTTATCAATTTCTTGAGTAAAACAGATATTAAAACTTCTGTTTACCTTGTTGCTAAAGTAATAAACGGAATCATTGCCGCAGTTGTCGCAACCATTTTTTTTCCGTACTTCAACTTCGAAAAAGAAGTGGTGCCTACTTTTTTTACCTCGAATGATATTTTCTTTGAAAAACTCGCCATCTCAACTTTTATGGTCGTATTTTCAATTACAATCATTATTTGCATAATCATCGTTTATAATTTGCTAAATACACTCAAGCGAAATTAACTTTTGTTGCCTCTAAGCGCTTGTCTCGTTTCATAAAGCTCGTTAATGGTTTCAACAAAATACTCCTGAACTCGGCGATAGTGCTCGTCCAGATCAGTTAAAGCATCACGAACTGCTTTTTCGGTTTTCGCCATGACTTCTTCCGCATAGTCAAGCGAACCCAAACGCATTTCTCTTGCACTTTGTTTTGCTTCTTCCAAAAGCTCGTCGGCTTCATCCACTGCATTCTTGTAAACTTCTTGCTCATCGACCAAATCTTTCGCTTGCAAAGAAGCCTCACGTATGTAAGCCGATGCTTTTTCCTTTGCCTCATCAATGATTTTGAAGTGGTCTTGTGTTATTTTCTGTGCCTGTAAAATTTCTGTGGGCATATTCATACGCATATCGCTTATAATATCATAAATGCGTTCTTTATCAATAGAAACTTTATTAGAAAACGGCAAAGGTTTTGTGTTTTCTATAATATCTTCAAGTCTATCAAGATAGTCAAAAATTGACTCCATTGAAATTCCTCCTATTTCTTTTCTGCACTAAGTTTGAAGTAAGCACTCTTAACAATTTCGTCGGGAACCATGCCCGACACATCCCCACCATTAAACAGCACTTCTTTAACTATTGTTGAACTTAAATATAAATACTCCGGACTCGAAAACATAAACAACGTTTCCAAATCTGGCATCATTTTTTTATTTGCCAAGGCAACTTGAATCTCATATTCGGGAATCACACTTGAGCGTATCCCTCTAATGATAACATCCGCTTTGTTTTCCATTGCAAATTCTACTAACAAGCGAGGCGAATACTTAATTTCAATATTTTTATAGCCTTTTAAAACACTCGCTAAATGTTCCATTCTCTCGTCAATTGAGAATAAACTTTTTTTATTTGGATTAACCAAAAGCCCCACAATCAATTTGTGAGAAATCAAGCTCGCCCTTTTTATAATATCTATATGTCCGTATGTGATCGGGTCAAAGCTTCCGGGATAAATCGCTATCACAAATATCCCCCTATTCGTTTTCGTGTAAGAAATAAATTTTTGTTACACCGTATTTCTTTTCTTTAAAGATAGAAAAACCTTGAAAATCGTCTGGGTCTTTTTCGCTTTGTTCTATGACGATAAACCCTTCTGGATTTAAAAGCTTATGCTCTTTGATTAATTCCAAAACTTCTGACACAAATCCTTTGTGATAAGGTGGATCCATAAAAATGATGTCAAATTTCTTCTGCTCTTTGCCAAGTGAATGTAACGCAAGCTTAAAATCCATTTCAAGCACAACCGCACCTGTAAGCCTTGTCGCTTTCACATTGCTTTTGAGTATCTTTACGCTCTTTGATGAATTTTCGATAAAGTAGGCTTCCCTTGCACCTCGACTTAACGCTTCAATGCCAATCGCACCTGTTCCACCAAAAATATCCAAAAAGCACGAATCTCCCAAATCACTGGCAAGCATATTAAAAATTGATTCTTTAATTCTGTCGGCTGTGGGTCTTGTCGTATCACATTCAGGTGTAGTCAGTTTTAACCCTCTCACCTTGCCAGAAATTACCCGCATAATACCACCTTGATTGCTTTAAATTTTGGTTGTACATTAATAAAGTTTTAACTCAAATTACATTATACCCAAAAAACACTTGTAAGTAAATAATAACTTAACTTTTGATAGATATTTTACATAATTGAGATTATTTTGGCAATTTCTTTTCAACTTCTCTTAATTTTTTAATTATTAGCTTGTAGTTTGGTAGAGTTTGCTCAACAACGTCATAAAAGAGCTTGCTGTGGTTTTTTTGTTTAATATGGGCGAGTTCATGCACGATGATATAGTCGATTAAATTCTCTTCAAGTAACATGATCCGATACGAAAAGCAAATTCCATCTTTAAAGCTACAGCTTCCCCATCTTGTATGTGCTTCTGTTATTTTTATCGACCTCGGACAAACGCCCATTTGCTCGCTAAAAAACTTTACCCGATCAGGAATATATTCACTCGCCGATTTATATAGTTGCTCAATTTCAGTAGGTTGTAGTCTTGGAATGGCTTCTCT
>JAVBKL010000049.1:0-12054 GCA_031554055.1 Eubacteriales bacterium
TGCAAAAATATCCATTGGGAAATCAAGGTGGTTGAAGAATTCGCAAACAAAACCGAACAATGATTTTTTTTTGTTGTAAATGCAGTTAGCTCTAATCGAACTGATTACGTTGCCATCTGCTTCACGCAAAGTCAATCTGTATTCAGATGGAATAAAAGGTGCCAAACATCGATACCATCACACAAAAAACGAAACGAGCATATACTGCTCCATGAAGGCCTTCAGAAAAAGAAACAAAAATTTTAAGAAATTAGGTGAGTATGTGAAATATAACCATAGCTATAATGGAGAGTGCGATAGTTCTGAAACAGAATGCCCTTATTGCAAGAGAGTTTCAACAAATGAGTACTGTTCTGCTGGATGTCAAGGGCCTAAGGGTGATGAGGGACAACCTGGTCCACAAGGCAACAAAGGCGACATGGGACCGCAAGGTCTACAAGGCAATAAAGGTGAAGCGGGTTTGAGAGGACCTAAAGGTGATCAAGGCATACAAGGACATGTTGGGCCGAGAGGTTATATCGGACATGTTGGTCCGCAAGGGCCACAAGGCGTACGTGGAAACATAGGCCCACAGGGCGAATCAGGCAATCAAGGCGCAGTTGGTTCAAAAGGAAATCCTGGTCCCGCGGGGCCACAAGGCGTAATTGGTCCCATGGGGCCTAAAGGTGATTTAGGCCCTCGAGGTTACGACGGTCCTGCCGGACCCGAAGGGCCAGCGGGGTCGCAAGGTTGGGATGGACCACAAGGGCCACAGGGTATTCAAGGCGAAACTGGCGTAGAAGGTCCAGAAGGCCCTTGCGGACCCACAGGTTGTGCAGGCTCAGTTGGTCCGAAAGGCGACACTGGTGAAACTGGCGCTGCTGGCTTACCTGGCCCAAAAGGCGACACAGGTGAAACTGGTGCTACCGGCTTGCCTGGCCAAAAAGGCGACACTGGTGAAACTGGTGCTGCTGGCTTGCCTGGCCCAAAAGGCGATACTGGTGCAACTGGTGCTACCGGCTTACCTGGCCAAAAAGGTGACACTGGTGCAACTGGTGCTGCAGGTTTGCCTGGCCCAAAAGGCGACACTGGTGCAACTGGTGCTGCTGGCTTGCCTGGCTCAAGTGCCATTATCCCCTATGCTTCTGGTGCACCAATAACGCTAACAACAATACTTGGAGGGCTTGTTGGATTGCCGTCGTTTGTCGCCTTCGGCATCTCGACGCCTGGGCTTAGCGTTCTTGGTGCAACAATCGATACATCCGCCATTATAAATGAAGCATTTTCCGTTCCTCGTACTGGTATTATCACGGACATCTCCGCATTTTTCAGCACCACAGTGGCGTTAACCCTTGTGGGCGCAAGCCTTGTTGTTCGAGCACAACTTTATTCATCAACAGCAGGCAATTCATTTGCCCCTATCCCTGGGACAATGGTCTCCCTGCCAGATTTTTCTGGTCTTATTGGCATTGGAACAGACAGATCTGCAATCTTATCTGGTTTGTCGATACCCGTGCAAGCAGGACAACGATTGTTATTGGTATTCTCTGCTTCAGCGAGTGGATTGGTTCTGATCAATACTGCTGTTGGCTATGCCAGTGCTGGGGTTGCCATAAGATAATTGAATTCATGATTTACCATGGGTGTTGCAAAAAGAAATCCATTTGCTACACCCTTTTCTTTAAACCCAAATCTCACAAAAAAGAAAGGAGTGAAAAAAATGAGAGCAAAAACAATAATCTTTACGTGTATTATCACCTCTTTTTTAACAAGTACTTACGTTGCTCCATCTGGTGTCAGTGCCGCACCCGCCGTTATGTCTTTGGTAACCTCCAGCGCAATTGTTGTCTTTACCGATGGCACAGGGCCTGTCAACCCAAGAGATCCTGACAACCCAACTGAAGATTCGGAAGAAAATCCCACAGGAACAGGAGCAACGGGTCCATTGACAATTGACTACATTTCTACAATTTCATTTGGTACGCAATCAGTGACATCAACAGAAACTACTTATTCTGCCCAAATATTAAAGCCATACCTTCAAGTTTCTGACCGCAGAGGTCTTGCTACTGGTGCTGGCTGGAAAGTACAGGCATCCGCTGCACTGTTTGCAAACGGAGCATCACAAACTTTGGTTGGGGCAAAAATTACTTTGACAAGTGGTGAAGCACTCTCAGGCACAGACGGAAGTTCTGGTGGCCTAAACACAATCAGCAATGTAGTAATAAAAACAGATGAAACAAATACTGCCGTGCTGACTGCAAGTTCTGGTCAAGGTGTTGGTACATGGATTGAACGCTGGTATCCAACTAATTCAGGTACTGCAACTGCAAACGACAATGTGCGTCTGACTGTGCCTCCAAACCCGCCTGTCGGATCCTACACGGCGACCATTACTTGGTCATTGATTGATGCACCTTAATCTTTAAAAAAGGATTGATAATTGTGAAAAAGCGTCTCAACGTAAACATTTTTATTTGCATATTGATTGCATTCTTTTTTTCACATACTGTTTTGGCCGATGATGCTGTAAATTTTTCAGCAAAGGCACTACTGCCCAAAAATCAAAAAGCCACTGGCAAATCATATTTTGATTTAGAGATGAAGCCACAGCAGCAACAGACAATTGAAATCATGGCGTACAACAGTTCATCCGAAAGCATGAATATTAAGTTAGAATTTAATACCGCTTTTACTGGCGTTAATGGGTTGATTGATTACACAGATAATAATTACCGAGATGAGAGCATGTTTATTGCCATATCAGATATTGTGAAGCTAAAAACAGATGTAGTAACCATTCCCGCAAAAAGTTCTGCTGCCGTGCCACTTACGATTAAGATGCCTTCGGACACATATGATGGAATCTTGTTGGGGGGTATTCGCATCACCCAGATAGATTCCATCGTTGAGGAATCTAAAAATATAACGTTAAACAACAAATATGCCTACGTCATTGGCGTTAAGCTATCCGAAACGGATGCAATCGTGCGACCTAAATTACATCTAAAATATGCTAAACCCATGCTCATAAACGGACATACAGGCATCGCCGTCAACATTCAAAACGATCAGGCAATGGATGCACAGGATTTAAAAATCACAACCAAAGTTTATTCCACTGGGTCACAGATTCCCATTCGGGAGGTTGAAAAAGAAGGAGTTTGTTTGGCACCAAACTCCAATTTCGATTTTCCCATTGAATGGCAAGACAAAGAAATAAAGCCTGGCAAGTATGGGGTACATGTTACAGCAGAAAATTCTGATTTGCACTTTGATGAAGAGATAGCCTTTGAAGTGAAAGGCGATGAGGCCTCCCAAATCAATGAAGATGCAGTTGTGATTGCAAGGCACATGCCAGCATGGCTAGTAACCCTGCTAAAGGCTTTTCTTTTGGTTTGCGTTTTGGCCGTGGGATTCTTCATTGGGTACTACAAAAAAAGTTTTGACAAGGGGTAGGTAAAGACATGAACAATGGAATAAAATCTATTATATGTTTTTTTGCTGCTATAATTTTATCGTTAAACGTTGCGTCCACATATGGGTCAGACCAAGTATTTACTAGCCAGAATGCTTTCGCCTTGATAGATAACAATACAGCTGTTGTCTATACAGCTGCAGAACTAAATGATGCCTTGTCAACACAAAACAGCATCTCAACCATATACTTGGGTGCAGACATTTCGTTAATTTCTGGAATTACCATACTTTCAAGCAAAACTAAAATTACTATTGACGGCCAATATCCTCTTGATGTAACAGGGACAATCCATACCTTAACTGGTATGGATTCCTCATCCCCAAACGACACCATTGGCTTACGAGGAAACAGCAGTCTTTCTTTAACCATTCAGAACTTGAACCTTGTCGGGAAAAACAAGTATGGCCTATTTTATGTATTTGAAAATGTTTCAATGGAAAACGTCTTGCTTAACTTTATCAATGTAACATTCTCTGGCACAAAGCTTTCGTTCCACCCAAACGGTATCACTCGGTATACCAATTGCAATATTTCCATCATGAACGGGCAAGAGATTGGTGAAGTAAGCCAAGTGGAAATTGGCGGCACAACTACGATTACACAAAATTCTGCGGCTGGTTACGGTGTATTCTCATTTCGAGGAAGTGCTCCTTCGTTGAAAATTTTGCCACTAGCAAATGTTCAGATCCACACAAACAATTTTTTGGTGCGTACCACCGCGGCCTTGCCTGTGTCCATCCAATCACATGCGAATTTGGAAGTGGATGCACAATTCGGCGTTTCATATAATGCCAGTCACCTTTTGGCATCTGTAATGGTAGATACAGGTGCCAATGTACGAATTATTCAACGTGCTGATAGCGGACATTCCACCCTGTATTGCAATGGTGAGTTTTTTGTAAATACAGGCGCCAGCTTGTATATGCAAGCAAATTACGCAAACTCAGACCCGCTAATCGAATTTACCTCTTTAGCAAATTCCGTGTTAAATATTTCAAACCCAAAAAGCGTGGTCTTTTATAATTCTGGCCATGCTGCATTGGCTTTTGATTTTGCACTCAATTTGCTAAAAACCAATGTCATCATCAAAGGCACACAAATAAACTATTGGACAGCCGCCTTGGGTATTTTGGATGCAGGTAAATTAAATGATATACCGTCCTGTTCGTGGCACAAAAGAAACGGTTCGCCTGTTGAAATCACAGCAGCGGCTTCCTCAATTTTAACAACGGTTTCGCTAAGCAACTTAACGCTAGACGATACCTTACTAGAAATCACTCTTTTTCAAGTGCAAAAAGCAAGAGTACTATCTGTGGGAAATCTGCCGCTAGTGGTGGATGCAATTTACGATGATAAATCCCCTTTGACTGGTTCAACCGTCGCCAAAGCAAATATTTATGCGTCCTATACTGCAAACAACGTCACACAAAATCTTTATAGCACTGCGGATGCCAACGGACATTTTAAAATTGACATCCCTTCTAGCATTCCAGCAGGGACAAAGATTTCCTTTTGTGCCAATATCCCCTTTCTACGCACTGAACTTGATGTAGTCAGCATTGTTGGTGGTGTTCTACAATTTACTCTCGTCCCGAAAAACTTGGATTTTGGTAGCCATGAAATCCCAAGCAAAACGGTTCTCTTAGGGCGATTACAATCAGGTTGGGCATTATCCATTGAAGACACACGCATCCACAGCGGCACTTGGCGTTTGTACGTATCAGTAAACAAGCCACTGACCACAGCGACAAATCAATCCTTGCCAAACTCGCTCGTTTTTGTGGACGGCACCGGCAACAGGCAAGTGCTTGGCAATACACCCTTTTTGATTTTTACAGGTAGCGGAAACGGCGGAAAGCCAAAGAATACCAGTGTTTCATGGGCAAAAGACAACGGAATTATGTTGTATGTAAATCCAACGTCCGTAACCACTAATAAAACTTATAGCACAACAATTACTTGGACTTTGACAGATGCGCCGTAGCATATACTAACGACAAAGCACAGGCAGTTTACTACACCAAGGGCGATCTATGCCCTTTTTGCATACAAAAAAGGGGCTGTTCGCCCCTTTCGCAAAATTTATAATTAATTACAGCCGCAATCGCCGTTGTTTCCGCCGTTTGCAGGAATATTTCCACTGATACCAGCCAAAAATTCTGGTCTTTGTGGTGGTGCAAAAATATCCATTGGGAAATCAAGGTTGTTGAAGAATTCGCATGGATTGAGTGGAGAAATGTCTTCGCAAACTGGAGGAATGCAGAATCCTCTGGATTCAACTGTCAAGTTAACGATTCTGTAAAGTTTGATGATTGTGAATAATCCAATAGTAACTTGAACTTCGTTTGGCTCTGGAGATAAGTCTTCTGATCCTAAAGGACGTCTTCTTTGATAACGAAGCTCTGCGGAAAGTGCAACTGCTTTTGCCTCTACCAAAACGAATGGCTCTGCGTCAAGAGTCGAATTGTCTCCATAATTGCAAAGTAAGTCTGTACTGATAACTAGGTCTTCGCCAACTGAACCGAACAACGTTACTTTTTTATTGAAAATGCTGTTAGCCCTAATCGAACCGATTACACTGCCATCTGCTTCACGGAAAGTCAATCTGTATTCAAATACATATTTGAGGTCAATGTCCCAGAATCCTCTTCTGAAAGCATTTGGCTCTTTTTCAACAATGATGATTTTTTTAACTTTAAGTTTGTCAATTGTCACAGCAGCAGCATTTGATGGAGGGTCGATTACATCCCCTTCTCTAATTTGCTCGTCGCCAATACAAGTACACTCAGCGGCTCTTGCAGGGCCAATTATATCTGGCGTCAAACAATCTTGTTGACGGCAGCTATCGTACACTTTTAATGCGATGATACACTCTTCCTTAAGTCTACGTGGGTCTGGTCTTGAAGTTTCAACACCTTGAACGTCCTCACATCTTTCATCTCTTCTTAATTCAAAAGCACCCATAAATCTTCCTCCTTAAATTTTTTATATCTACTTAGGTTTAATCAAACCGAACTTTTACCAAGTTTTTATCATTTGCCCCTCCTAAGAATATAGTATGTACATTTAATTTTTTGGTGCAACTAATATTTCCATTTATAATAAATATGTGATAGAATAGATTGGAATCTAAATTGAGTATGGAATATGGAAGAGATTTTGCTAAGTGGCACCAAGGAGGTATTTAAAATGCAACACAATTTGACACTTGAAACACTAAAAGAATTTGCAAACGCAGATAAAAACATAAAAATTATGGTTTTAAACGGCTCTAGAGCCAACCCGAATGTAAAAAAAGATTTTATGAGTGATTTCGATATTAGGTTTTATGTAACAAGACTTTCGGAAGCCTTGGATTATAAAGAATCTTTAGATTGGATTCAATCTTTTGGCGAAGTTGTTATGTTGCAACAAAATAATTTTAGTGATGGAGCATTTATTTTTTTAATACAATATAAAAACGGAGTTAGACTGGACTTAAGTTTTCAAGATGTGCGAATGGTTAGAGCCGAACTCGCTCTTGACTCTTTGAGTCAAATACTTATAGATAAAGAAAGTTTTATATATACTCCGCCGATTCCAAACGAAAGCACTTATTATATTTACAAGCCGACTGTGGAAAAATGGAACAATTCACTGAATGAACTTTGGTGGCTTCAAGGTTGTATTGGCAAAGAACTTTGGCGAAGTGAACTTCCACTTGCGAAGAAATTATACGACTTTCATCTGATGCTTGAACTTAGAAATTTATTGAAGTGGCATATCGGGGTTAACAAAAATTGGCAAGTCAACACGGGAAACGGCGATAAGTGGTTCAAAAATTATTTGGAACCAGAAATTTATAATCAGTTTCTGCATTTTTTCTCAAGTGCTGACAAAAGTGAACAGTGGGATAAGCTTTTGACGGTTGGCAAGTTTATCCGAGAAATTGGCGAACCACTTTCAAAAAAATTGGGTTATTCATATCCTTTGGATGATGATATTCAGATGACCGAATATGTTAGAAAAATTTACAAACTTCCAGAGAACGCAACGTCTTTTGAAGTTTAGTTGGATTCTTTGGAGGAATACAAATGAACTATGTTGTAATTGATTTAGAATTTAATCAACCTTTTGATTTTCCACGTGGCAAAAAAACGGAAGTTGTTCCTAGTTGCCCGCTTGAAATCATTCAGATAGGTGCTGTAAAATTAAATTCTAATTTAGAAATTATTGAAACGAAAGATTTTTTAGTTAAACCTTTTATTTACAAGAGGATACACCCTTATGTAAAAAAAATAACTGGCATCAGCCTTGAAATGTTAAGGAAACAGCCCTATTTCCAAAGTGCCTATGAAGAATTTTTAAGCTTTTTGGGAAATGAAGAATATGTTTTTTGTGTTTGGGGTAGCACTGACATAAAAACTCTTTTTGATAATGTTAAGCTTTATAATCTTGACTATTCAAACTTGAGTACCAACTACATTGACGTTCAGCAATTAACTTCTTTGAAACTCGAACTCGCCCAAGGCTTAGCTGTTGGGCTAAAGAGTGCTGTAGAAAAATTTGAACTTGAGATGCTTGAACCGTTTCATTATGCACTTAATGATGCTGTATACACAGCGAAGATTTTCCAAATTGTAAATAAGAAAGATGTGCTCATAAAAAGCTACTCACCAGTACAGGTACCGAAAACTAAAACTTATTCTTTTGATGCCGAGGGGCTCTACAAAGTGGTTGAAAAAGATTATGGCCGAAAGTTGTCAAAAAAAGAACGCCAAATGGCACAGAAAATTTATTTAATGGGTCGTTCCAAGCAATTTGATTTGAGCAAGAAATTATAGCAGAAAATGTTTAAGGGGATACATTGCTTTTTTATAAGCAGCGTATCCCCTTCATTTAATTTGTGATTCTGATTAAGTTATATTTTTGTGCGGATGCCTCGATTTTATCGACCATTTCTTGTGTCAGATTTGTGTGTTGTTTTTCTAATGCCATGATTACCGCACCAACTATCGGCTCAAGCCTAGCTTCAATAATTTCAACATTATTAATTTGTGATTTCACAGTATTTGAAAAAGTTTCTTTCAAAATCGGTAATCTGCACTTGAAAATGCTTCCCGATAGTACGATTTCTACGTTCTCATTTTCCATGTGAAGCTTTTTGATGCCAGCAATTACGAACCTTGCTGCATTATACCCAAAGTCCGAAAGCAATTTGTTTGCGACTTTGTCGCCACGTTCGGCACAGTCAATCACAAGCGGAACAAGTCCCACAACTTCTTCAATTGTGATTACCTTATTAATGAAGTCTTGTAAGAGTTTATCCACTGTTTTCACTTTAAAATGGGTAAGGAACTTATCTTTAAGCGTTGTCGGTTCGGAAACCAAAACTTCTGCTTCAAAAACTGCAACAAGTGCAGCACGTCCAATGGAACCTCCACCTTGGTAGCAGTCGTCCATATAGTACCCAAAAATAAATTGCTCACCGCTTGTGTTTACGATTCCGCAGTTGATACCCGTGCCAGCACAAACGATTGCCCCGCTTGGGGATTTTGTTCCAGCACGCATGGCGATTACACAGTCATTCACAATATGAATATTTTCCAGATGGTTTAATCCCAACGTTTCTTTTATGTTTTTTTGGAGAAGCGGATACTCATAATCAAAGTCCGCTCCTGTCATTCCGGAAACAGTTTGGGAAATTTCATTTATATCAATTTTACTTTGTGACAACGCAATGTCTACCGCAAGTTTGATTTGTGACATGGCGTGTTCCATGCCTGTTATAGAATGACAGCCGCCTAGCGCCATTCCCATTCCGAGCATATTTCCTTCGTGATCCGACACTACCGCATACGTTTTTGTTCCGCCTTGGTCAATACCCAGTACATACACATTTATCACCAATCTTTATTTAAATTGAGGTAGGAAATCCTTGTTTGCTTCAAGTAATGCTGGTAAAAGCTTTTCTACTTTTTCGTATTCACGTATAAGGGGATGTGCAAGCAGTGCTAGTTTTGCTAATCGAATATCGCCTGTGATTGCTGCTTCGACTGCGAGTTGCTCATAATTTTTAACTTCGGCGATGATGCCCCAAATACTTTTTGGAACGTTTGTTACCTTAAGCGGATTCATGCCCGATTTGTTTACGAGGCAACCTGTTTCGATGTATGCATCGTCCGGTAAAAAAGAAACTGCCCCTTTGTTCTCAACATTGATAATCATCCATGTGTCTTTGTCATTATAAATTGCATCAAGGAAACCGATTGCTACATCGGAATATCCGCCGCCGCCTCGTTTTACCAAAGCTTCTGGTTTGGTTTTTTGGTCTGGGTTTGCATAGGCTTCATAAATTTCGTTTTCTAGCTTCATTACGCTTTCGCCACGAGTAAATTCTGCATTTTTTAACTGGTCAAGTTTTTTGTCTGTGTGGTAAAAATATTGCAAGTATGGACTTGGAATGAATCCTAAAAGCTTAACAAGTTCCAAGTCAACTTCAAAGTTTTGTGCAGCAATTGCTAAAAACTCTTCTTCTGTTGTTGGCTTGCCATCTATTAATATGTTATACATAAAATTCAAATGGTTTAGTCCCAAGTAATCATATCTTACTCTGTCATAGTCTACACCAAGTGCTTTTTTCGCCCACATCTTTGGTAAAATTCCGCCCGAGCAAAATCCAGCCATTTTCGCCTTGGTGCATTTTCCTACGGCTTCTGAAACAAGCCCTGTAGGGTTTGTATAATTTACAATCCAAGCATCTGGTGCATACGTTTCAACCGTTTTTGCAAAATCTAGCATGACAGGGATTGTTCTAAGTGCCTTCATGAAACCGCCAGCACCAGTTGTTTCTTGTCCAACCATGCCGAAGCTTAACGGAATTTTCTCGTCCTTTACTCTTGCGGCATTTCCCCCTACTCTAATTTGGGTATTTACAAACGAAGCACCGTCTACCGCACGTTTTAAATCAGTTGTTTTATCAAAAGAAACGTTTAAACCTAATTCTTTTGCATATCGTTTGCAAAACTCAAACATAATGTCAAGTCTTTTCTCATTGATGTCATAAAGCATGATGTCTCTTACTGGCAAACAATCCCGCCTTTTGTAAAGCCCCTCTATCAGTTCTGGTGTGTACGAACTACCTGCCCCTGCAATTGTAAACTTGAATCCGTCCATGTGATCTCCTCCATATGTTTTATTGAGTTTTTTGTAACAACTTTAGGTATGCTTCTTTTAATATCAAAAGCTCTTCATCAATTACCTGTCCACCGCTGTATCTCTTCTTATAAATAATGTCACAAACATTATTAAATGAAAGACTATCGTTTCGAAATACAAATCTTCGCCCAAGCCTTTTTGCATACTCTTTTGGCGTTTCTTGTTCACCCTTCTGCACATAAGTAAAACGTTTATTTAGTCGCAATAGTATGCGTTTATAAAATATTTCGGCTTGTTCATCATTTGGTTTTTTAGAAATTTGCCAGAGGTCAATTCGTTTTGCTACTTTTATTAAATAAAAGAGAGCAACCGCCGAAAGTATCAACGCAATTAAAATTTTGCCAATGAAAATAAAATTGCTTATTTGGTTTTCCTCTGCACTTTTTGTGCTTGTTGGGTTTGATGCCGCTTGGCCAACAGGTGTTGGACTTGGCTTTTTGTCCCTAAATCCAATTTCTTCCATAAGCTCTTCATATTCTTTACTACCAGCAACATCGTCACTTAAAACAGATTCATCTGGCATCACATCTGGGTTATGGATTGCATAATTATATGGTGCCGTTGCCTCAAAGAGCTGCCAACCATAGCCTTCAATATATATTTCACACCAAGCATGTGCATTTTTATTGGTTACATTGTAGTATCCGTCTGCATCTTTGTTGGCAGGCATTACAAATCCTTCTACATAACGTGCAGGAATACCAGCCGCACGGCAAAGCACCGTCATTGCCGAAGCATAGTACGTGCAGTACCCTTCTTTTCCTTCAAACAAAAAGTAATCAACAAAGTCGTTGCCCGCTGGTATCTGGGTTGGACTAAGGGTATATTTAAATTTAACTAGGTACTCCTCGATATTTTTGGCAATATCATATTCGTTTGTTTCAAACAGTCCACTGCTTGGTATTCGTAATGGATCAAAATAGCTACTTGCCAGTGCTCGCATCAAGTCACTTTCGTTATTCTTTGTAAGCTCGATTGCAAGATCCTTTACTCGCTTGGGTAGATTTTCTGGCAGCTGTAAATATCTGTTTATTTCGTCTTTATCTGCTGTTGTAAAATAATCTTGTTCTGGATATTCCCTTAACGCCAAGCGATTTTTACCAGAACCTCGTAATGCATATAACAAGTGAGGTTCATCCAAATCTTCCGTTGAAATATATTTTATGGTGTAGCTTGTATCCTTTTTCATTACTTTTTCGGTACGCAAATTTGTATTTTGGTTAATCAGCGGTATTCCTTCTACTGTTGGTAAAACAATCTCAGAAGTTTTTGGGGGTTGAAAAACCGTAGAAGTTCGTGCGGAGCCAATAAAAATGGTCGCTTCTTTTTCTAATGTCTCTTCGCCCTTAAACCACGGCAAGTACACCAAACTATCTCTTGGAGTTGACCTAATATCA
>JAVBKL010000211.1:0-30639 GCA_031554055.1 Eubacteriales bacterium
TTCGGCAGATTTGAAAGCAGACTTTAGTAAAAGTGCAATTCCAAGGGCAGACACAACAAGGTTTAAAGAAAAAATTGCGGATGCAAAAAAATCAGATGAACGCAATCCAGAAGAAAAGAAACCAAGCACCGAAAGACCTCGAACGAGAAACGGTGAAGAACATTACGACATGACTTTGTATCGTCGCAAAAAACTTATAAAAGATGAATATGAGGACGATGATATTGAAGATATTATAAAGTCTCGCAGACGTGGCTCTGGAAATCCAGAACCCGCTACCATTAAAAGAAATTCGCCACCACCGCCACAACCACGCAGAAAGCCAGCGACGGCAGAGTCAACAGATTATCTTGAGCGAGCACAGGTTCAGCGTGAACGTGATGAGCAACAAAAACATGCTGGGTTGAGAAGGCGTGATCGTTCGCTTCGCCCGATTGTTTCACTTATTTTTTTCGCTATGATGGTGTTGCTTTTGGTGTTGCTCTTCCAAATGAACAAGCAAAAAACTAGCCTTGACGTTGCGGAAGAAAAAATGAACGAATTAAACACACAGATTGAACAATACTTGCAAATTCAGCTTGAGTACGGAGAAATGAAAAAAGAAAACGAAACACTTAAGGCAGAACTTGAAAACTATAGAAGTCCTAGCCAACCTGATCCCGCTCAAACTGGAGACAATTCCAATATAGGCACATCACCAACGGAAGCACCGCTGTCAACTACCTTGCCGACTACATATGTAGTGCAGTCAGGCGACAACCTATCAACTATCAGTAAAAAATTCTATAGCACGCCCAATCAGTATCAAAAAATTAAAGATGCAAATAGCATGACAACAGACGCAATAAAAGAAGGTCTAATTCTAACAATTCCAAAATAACATATATAAACCGCTTCGTGCGGTTTATATTTCTTTGCTTTTTGGATGGTACACGTGAGTAAGCAATATAGGGAGATACGATATGGATATAAGTTCATTAAATTTGGCAGAGCTTCGAGAAGAAGCAAAAAAAAGAGGCCATAAAAATATTTTAAAACTAAGAAAATCAGAGATTGTGGAGCTTTTAAGTAATGCTGAAATAAAGCCAGTAGAAATAAAAGAAGTAGTAGAAGTAGTGGAAGTAGTTGCACCAGTCGAAGTGGTTGTGCCAGTAGAAGTAGTCGAAGCAGTTGAACCCACAATAAAAGAACCAGCAGCCACGCAGGAGCGTACACCAAAAGCGGAACTTGAAAACGGAGTTTTTGGTAGCGGCGTTTTAGAAGTATTACCAGACAACTTTGGATTTTTGCGTTCGGATAATTTTTTACCGGGAGCAAATGATATTTATGTATCGCCGTCACAGATTAGGCGTTTTAATTTAAAAACAGGCGACCATGTACTCGGCAATATTAGGCTTGCAAAGGAAAATGAAAAGTTTGGCGGCTTGCTTTATGTGAAAGAAGTAAACGGCGACAATCCACAAATTGCCATTCATAGACCAAACTTTGAAGATTTACGTCCAATATTCCCACTCGAAAAACTACATCTCGAAACCACCCAGAACGAGCTTGCAACAAGAATTATAGATTTGGTTGCACCAATTGGCAAAGGGCAGCGTGGCATGATTGTTGCACCGCCAAAGGCAGGCAAAACGGTTCTCCTTAAAAAAATTGCCACATCCATCATGATAAACCATCCAGAGATATATTTAATCGTGCTACTTATAGATGAGCGACCAGAGGAAGTTACTGATATGCAGATGTGCTTGCAAGGCAAGCAAGTCGATGTGGTGTACTCCACATTTGATGAGCAACCCGAGCATCACAAACGTGTGGCAGAGATGGTGCTAGAACGCTCAAAACGACTTGTTGAACAAAACAAAGATGTAGTTGTGCTTCTTGACAGCATCACAAGGCTTGCTCGTGCGTATAACCTGATTATTCCGCCAAGCGGCAGAACTTTATCGGGTGGACTTGATCCAGCGGCTTTGCATATGCCTAAAAAGTTTTTTGGTGCGGCAAGAAATATTCAAGGCGGCGGCTCGCTTACGATTCTTGGTACAGCACTTGTGGACACAGGAAGTAAAATGGACGATGTTATCTTTGAGGAATTTAAAGGTACAGGCAATATGGAACTTGTACTCGACAGAAGACTTTCTGAAAAGAGAGTGTTCCCAGCAATTGACGTGCTCAAATCTGGTACACGCCGTGAGGAAAATTTATTGTCGCAACAAGAGCTTGAAGCGATTTTCACAATCAGAAAATTATCGGGCAACATGAGTGTGGCTGAACTGAATGAGCAAGTGACAGATATGATTATTAAAACTAAAACGAATTTAGAATTTGTACAAGGCGTTCAATCCATACAGATGAACAATGGTAGAATAATGAATTAGCATTTCGGGCTTTTACCTTGAGCCCTTTTTTTGTACAAAATAAAATATAATTGTAAATTTGCAAGGAGGATATTCAAATGGCGACATATGAATTTGGAACACTGATTAGGAAAATTAGGATAGAGAAAGGTCTTTCGCAAGAGCAGCTTTGTGATGGCATTTGTTCGCAAAAAACTATGTCACAAATTGAGAGCGGCGAGCATCTACCAAAGGGAACCAGATTTGACGCTTTGATGCAAAGGCTGGGGCTTAGTGCGTCTCATTATTACCATGTGTTTTTAGGAGCAGATGCTTTTGAGGCGTTTGAGAAGCAGAATCTTTTATGTGATTTAATTTCACACCGAAAATATGATGAAGCCGAAGAAATGATAACTGCACTCGAACAGGACAAGCTTTTTAAAACTGGCACCAGTTTGCAGTTTTTGTTCAATGCTAAAGCTACTGTTTTACTTTTTAAACATCTAAAATACGAAGATGCACTGGAGTTGTTGTATAAGGCAATCAAGATTACCAAACCAAAATTTAATGAAGCGAAGGTTTCTGCCTATTTGCTTTCTTTTGAAGAAATTGAAATTTTAAATAGAATTGCAACTTGTTATGCAAGACTTGGTAGAACAGAAGAGGCTATAAAACTCTGGTTTTCGATAAAAGATAGCATTGAAAATACATATTATGATGAACGTGAAAAATCTAAAAAGTATCCGCTAATTGTTTACAACTTGACAAAACACTTGGGGCTTACTGGAAGATACGAAGAAGCAATTGAACTTTGTAGAAAGGCGAAGGCGATGTGTGTAAGTAATAACAGATATTTTTTGTATCCAGCGTTGACAAGCAATGAACTTTATTGTTTAAAACAGATGGGCAATATAGAGGAAAGTAAGAAACTGATAACTCTTGCATATTATGGATATATGATGACAGAGATGCATGAGGAAATGGAAAACACAATAAAATATGCCAAAGATAACTTTGGCATGGAATTTTAATACTCTTGGTTATAACATTGAGGTGTAGGGAGCGTAGGATCTGGAGTTGTAGCTGTTGTTTGTGCAAATACATTTGAAGCGAATAAACAGCAAATGATGGATGTGCATACAATAAATTTCTTAGCAAGATTTTTCATAGTGGAAACCCCTTTTTTAAAATTTTTTGAAAGACAAGCCAATTTTACCATACTATCAAAAAAAAGTTTATTACACTTTTGGAATATTTATGCGAAAGCAAAGATAAATATTCCTTAAGTGTAATAAACTTTTTTGTCATAATATGGTAAGATATTTTTACAACAAAGTAATAACTGCCGTGAACATATCTTGTTCGACTAAGTTTTTATTTTATAGGCAGAAAGGTATTGAGCTAGCTCATGGCTTATCTAAAAATAACCAAGAGATATATTGGCAAAACAGTTTTGCTTTTTGTACTTACGCAGGTAGTCATGTTTCTAGTTAATATAAGTTATTCCTACTTTAATCACATGGAGTACATGAGAAATTACTATGATTTTGGTCTGCAAAAGCAAGTTCACTTTTCAGTTGATACGATTAAAATTGAATATGATTCCTACAAGTTTGGACTTTGTTTTAGTTTATTCGTTGGGTTCATATTTTTTATTGGAACTGCGGTTCTGTCCATTTTAATTAGTGAATTAATTTTAAACGATACAGAATTTAGTAAGTTTCGTCTTAAGTATATTGGTATTTGCGTTGTGCTTTTCACTTTGGTTGGATTTTTTGTTAGCCGGATTTTATTTAACCATGATTTGTTTTTCAACTTGTCTTTTTTCATAGCGTTTATTTCTTTAATTTTAATCATAAATATGATTTATCGGAAGTCCCTAAGCAATGCAAAAAGATGTAATCTGCGGTAGCGAAAGCTACAATCTTTTGTTTTGTTTGTCGAACCTTACACTAACAAAAAACGAGCTTCCCCACGGTGCAAAAGGGGAAGCTCGTTTTTTGTGTGGCTCTATGTTAGATTTCTTGTTCTAAATTCTCGGATTTAAAAGATTCTTCTACCACTTCTAATTCTTCAGCCGCCCGATTAAACAGCTTTGCAAAATAGGCGAGTGTCTCCGAGATGTTTTCGCTCAAGTCACCTTGTTTATATCTAAACTGCCAGTTGCCAGAGGCAACCCCTGGCGTATTCATACGAGCTTCGCTACCTAGCCCCAGAACGTCTTGAATAGGCACAATGGCATATCGTGCAGACGATACAAACGCAAGCCGCACCATATCCCAAGCGGCGTTATCGCCTGACACATTTAAGTATCGCCTAAAATAATCTTTAACAACATCGCTTTCTTTTTCATACCAGCCGATTGACGTATCGTTGTCATGCGTGCCTGTATAGATTACAGCGTGGGACGTGTCAAAGTTATGTGGCAAGTATTCATTGAGGCCAGTGCCGTCAAATGCAAATTGAAGAACTTTCATGCCGGGTAGTTTCAAATCATCTCGAAGCTCAATGACTTGTTCGGTAATTAGCCCCAAGTCCTCGGCGATAATTGGCAACTCGCCCAAGGCTTTTTTGATTGCATAAAATAATTCTTTTCCAGGGCCTTTTTGCCACTCGCCGTTCATTGCGGTTTTTTCGCCATATTTAACAGCCCAATACTCGTCAAAACCTCTAAAGTGATCAATTCTTAAAATATCAACCAGTGTAAGACAACTCTCAATTCGTTTAATCCACCAAGTGTAGCCATCTTTTTTATGCTTTGCCCAGTTGTAAATCGGGTTTCCCCAGAGCTGTCCTGTCTCGCTGAAATAATCAGGAGGAACACCAGCAACAATGGTTGGGTAGCCTTTTTCATCGAGATAGAAATTTTCACGGTTCGCCCAAACATCAGAGGAGTCGAGTGCCACAAAAATGGGAATATCGCCGATAATTTTAATGTTATGGCTGTTTGCATATTCACGTAGTAAGAGCCATTGTCTGAAAAATTCGTACTGCAAAAATTTGAGATACGAAATTTCGTCGTCCAGTAGTTTGCCATACGTGAGCATAGCATCGGACTTGCGGTTTAAAATATCACTTGGCCACGAACTCCACACAGCACCATAAAAACAATCGTTAATCATGTCATCGTCTAAGAGGTCTTGGTTGAGTTTTTTATATGCCTTGTATTCTGGCGATTCAAACGTGTTGGTGCGTTCATTGATGAAGTGGTACTTGAGTGCCACAAACATGACAAAATCATCAAGCCATGCTGCGTTATCCTTGCAAAAACTTTCAAACGCCGCACTTTGTTTTTTTGTTTTGTTCAGTTTAAAACTTGCAAAAGCTTTTTTGTGCAATGTGTTTTTATACTCAATTACTTTTCCAAATGAAACAACGGCTTCGTCCTCGCACGCAAACTCGCCGAGTTCACTTTCTTTTAAGTAGCCCTCTGAAACTAAAAGTTCTGGGCTAATCAAGAGCGTGTTTCCTGCAAATGTTGAGAAGCTTTGGTACGGCGAATCGCCAAAGCTTGTGGGGCCAAGTGGCAAAACTTGCCACAGCCCTTGCTTTGACTCGTATAAGAAATCAATAAAATCGTATGCAGACTGTCCCAAGTCGCCGATGCCGTGTTTTGATGGAAACGACGTGGGGTGAACCAATATTCCGCTTAAGCGTTTGAGTTCCATAATGAGCTCCTTACTTCTTAAATACACCGAGTGGTTTGCCTAGTGGTAAAAATTGTCTTCCAAAATGTAAGTTTAACATGTTTGCAGCCACGCCATAAAATGACATAAGTGCAATAAGTAATTCCGAAACCGCTGCGATCATATGGAAAAATTCAGGTGCGATTCCGAGTGTTGACAAAGCAAGTCCTATAAATAGGAAGTCGATTAACACAAAAATGATTAACAGAACTTTATTTGTTTCGCAAGCCGCAACTGTCATGATCAGTGTAAAAATTAAATAACCGATGAAAGCCACGCCCAATTGTTTTACGTCTACCGCTGATTTTAAAGCTTCACCAAAAACGCCAGCATTCGTCATCCAAGAGGTTGCTACACCAAGCCAGAAAAATCCATACGCACAAAAAGCAGTTCCTCCAAAAACGTTGTTCTTATCAAAATCCAATTTTCCAGCATACAGCTGTGCAAGTGCACCAAGGAAAATTGCCCACGGGATTATGTAAGCTACCCCACTTGTGAAACCGAGCTTCTGTGATGAAGCCACGAGTGTTACCATTGCCAAACCAAACAAGCCAAGTGCACTTGGGTCTGGGTGTTTTACTTCTGACATTTTATTCGCTCCTTATAAGTATAATGTGTTAAATATTATACTATAGTCTGACGATTTATACAATCCAATTCCGTCTATTTCAGCCCCAAGTTTAAAATTTATTTTCAGATTATTCACAATTTGTTTACATTTTATTGATAGTATATTCATACGCAGAGTTTAATATAGGTTTATCAACAGCAAACAAACAAAATACAAATTAGAAACTTAAAGGAGAGAATAAGATGAAAAAAAGAAAAATTGCAACTATAGTAGGGGTTACCACATTGATAGCAAGTTTAGCCCTTGGCGGTTCGGTCATGGCGGCGGAAACAGGAACACAAAAAACTTTTGAGATGCCAAAAATGTTTAAAATCTTTGGCGGCCCTGGTGCAAATTTAGAAGGTGTCGCAGAAAAGCTTGGCATAGACATAAAAGGAATGACAAACGAAGAGATTGCACAGGCGATTCGTGACAATGAACTAGGCAAGCTCAAGACGGCACTTTCTGAAAAAGGAATTGCTACAGAAAACTTGACCGAACAAGAAATCATGGCCAAGGCTCGTGAGAACGGACTCATGGGCGGAACAATGCACATGAAGATTAAACAATCAGGCGAGCTTGCAAAGGAACTTGGCATTGATACAACTGGAATGACCGAAGAACAAATCATGCAAAAGTTGGAAGAAAATGGGCTGATGCCAAAGTTTAAAGAAGTACGTGGAATGATGCGTGGCGATATGATGCACGACGGAATGATGGGCGGAAGATTGTCAAAAGCAATTGAGTTTGATATTACAGGACTTACAGATGAACAAATTCTTCAAAAAATAAAAGAGTCGGGCATCACTGATGGCGGCGGAAAAATCAGAATCCAAAAATTTGAAGAGCCTACACAGGAAACAAACACAACGAACGCAACAAACTAATTAAACCACCCTCCTCTAAAATATAAGTAAAAATAGAAACCCCTCATTTGAGAAGCTGTCTTGTCAACAGCCCAAAATCAAATAAGGGGTTTTTATTTTTGCGTGAAGAATGTATAATGGAAGCGGAATGTAAATTTTATGATTGAACTTACGAGGAGGCGTTGGCATGAAAAAAATCACGGCTACATTCGCTTTATTTCTCATGGCTTTTTTACTCACATCGGTGGTTGCCTTAGGCGATGACAATGCATTTAAACTGAAAGACAAGATGCAATCTTTGGGCTATAGTGTTACATGGAACGACGAAAAGAAAACCATCATACTTCAAAAAGACATGGACAGGATTGTAATCCCCGTGGGTGCCAACAAGTGCGACGTAAACGGTTCATGGTTTTATTTAAAAGAACCTGTGTTTATCAAAGACGGCGTTTCCTATGTTCCGCAGTCGGTTTTAAAAAATATTTTTCGAATTGGCGTTTTGGACGACAACGGCATTACGCATGATGCATTGAACCCCGAATCGGTTGCATTTGCGTTTGCAAATGATCTGCTAGGGTTTAAAGGTGTGGCAAAACTCACGGAGGATAAACCAACAGAATTTGCAAGAGTGGAATTTACGAGGACTGACGGCACGAGCATACACATAGATTTATACCAACCGACTAAAAAGGGCGTGGGCGGAATCTGGAAAGTTTCACATTGGTTTGATATAAACCATAAACAATACCAAGCAAGGGATTTAAGCAAGTTGCAACCGTTGTTCCATGATGTCACTGATGTTCCAAATAACATAATTGAGCCGCTTCGCAAACGAATTGTTGACCAGTGGACAGAAGCCTTTTCGGCATACTATAAGGTATTGGGCTTTGAAGCGATGGGTGTAGACTACAAAGAAGTGTACGAGTCAAATCACCAAATCGAAATCAAGTTTAATCTCACAATGGTTACACAAAATTATTACAAAGATCCCGACACCGTTCCTTACATAAAGGAAGCCAAGGAAAAAAATTTAAAAAGCTATAGCACGTATTACGACGAATACAATATTGCAAAAACAGCCAATTCTGACTTGAAAATTACTGCAAGGTTGACTAGCAGCGGAGAACTTGAGATGGCTAGCGTAAAAATATTTTCAGGAATTTTCTCGCCTGACGAAGAATACGTGGAAGAAAACATGGACGGTTATTTTTTAGGCGACAGAAAAGCCGGCGATACAAATGTTTTGAAAAACTATCTTGTGGGCAATATTTTAATTGGAATGAATCAAGACGACGTGAAAGTGCGAACAGGAGTGAAACCAGTATCGGTTGTTTCTGAAATGACAGATGAAAAAGTGTTGCGGTATGATATTTTAAAAACAAGCGACTACCGTTTTTCAGGTGAAGAATCAAAATATGACAGCCTAGACCTAGAAGGCATGCACGCTGGAAAATTGTCGCTTGTTTTATTTGTACATCTTGATGATAACAACTTAGTAAAAGGATTCTCTATCTATAACTACGACAAAGCAACCGGTAAAATTTATGAAACAAGAAATGGTTCAGAAACCAAAGCTATTTCTTCTTGATATTTGTGACAAGCAATCCCGCAATGATAATCACGCCACCAATGATAACCAAAGGCTCAATGTGTTCGCCCAAAAGCAGAATGGACAAAGCGGTTGCAATAAATGGCGACAAATACAAAAAGCTTGTCACTTGGGCTGTGTTTTCCGCTTTGGAAAGTGCAAAGCCCCAAAGGAAATAAGACAGAGCCGCTGGGAACACGCCCATGTACACCACCACCAAATTTACAAAAGCGGTTGAGTGTGGCATTTCTGCAATGAGCTTGGGCGTAAAAATAAACATAAAGAAGGTAGCAAAGAATATTACGTATGAAGTTGCTTGAATTGCCGAGTATTTTCTCGAGAGTTTCCGCTGCAAAATAAAATAAAAACTGGTGCAGAGGACAGAAACCAATAAAAGAACAACGCCAAAGTTAATGGATAGCCCTGTTACTTGGGTGCTTGCCACAAGTACAAGTCCCATAAAACTGATTGTTAAACCAACCCAGCTTAAAACGCTGGTTTTTTCTTTTAGAAAATAAATGGAAAGCAAAACGGTAAAAATAGGTGCAGATGCAATAATAAAACTGGACAAACCAGAGGTAACAAGGTTTGTGCCGCTGTTAAATGCCCACATATAAATAAAAATTCCGATAAAACCAGAGAATGCAATCATTGGCATATCTTTTTTATCAGGCACAGGAATTTTTTTAATAATACAGTATGTACCAAGCACGATTGAGGCAACAATAAAACGTAGAAGCATTACGCTTTCCGGTGAGTAAAACCGTAAGCTGTATTTGACAGCGGGGAATGCGGACGCCCAGAAAACCACAGTAAAAAATGCCGCAATGTAAACGATGTTCCTGCGAATCAAAGAACCCATACAAAACACTCCCCTAAATATTGCTAGTAAAAAATCTCGATGTGATATATAATATATCCATTTAATAGAGATGTAAAGCTGAATTTGAGGTGCGAACAAAATGCTTTCAAGAATAACGAGGCAAGATATTTATATTTTGGCAAATAGTCGTGACGTGTATTACAACGGCGAGAGAATGTATTACAATGCAAAGGTATATGATTTGGAGCTAACATATTCCGCGGACTATGACAAGGAGGAAGTGTCAGCCACTGTTTCTGAAAACTCCAAACTCTACAAAGTGAAAGTTTTGGTAGAAACCCAGTCCAAGAAATTTTTAAGTCATAGTTGTGCGTGCAACCAACATATGATGTGGCGGGGAGCTTGCAGCCATGTCATAGCTACTTTGATGCAAGCATCGAGTGTGGTTTCTATTCCTAAGTTCACATACAAGAAAATCTCAAGTGGGCTGATGTCAAAGCTTGAGCAAAATTTTTTAAACGAGCTTGAAAACGATGCAAAAGCACAGACTTTTAACTCAGTAGAAATTATCCCAAGTCTTTATATCGGGTACGATACGTTGCCCTACTTAAACTTGAGCATTGGAAATAAAAAATTTTACATTATAAAAAACATAGAAGAACTGATCCAGAACATAAACGAGCAGAGTACCATTTCCTATGGCAGAGAACTTTCGTTTAAACACAGCATGGCAAATTTTGACCAAAAAACAATCAAGTTCATCGGTCTACTGAAACGGATTGTGGATACGGTGCGTGATATGTCCGTTTTGACAAGCTATGAACAGCTCAAGGTAAGAAAAAACTTACCACTTACTCGTGAGTTTACTGACGAGTTCTTTGAACTGTTCACGAGTGATTATTTGACTATCAATATCAAGGGGCATTTGCCTGTTGATTTGGAAGTTTTAAACGAGCCACCCAAACTCAATGTGAAAGTGGAATTTGAGGACGAAGAACCTAAAATTGTCGGCAAGCACTTTAAATATCTACAGATTTTAGGAAAAGGAAATTCTTACTTTGTAGCGGATAAAATTTATAAAGTGAGTAAGAGTTATGCCGACAGTGTAATGCCTTTGATTAAGGCGTTAAACGAAAGCGAAAATGGAGATATTTATTTCGATAAAAAGGACTTGCATAGTTTTTGTGCGGTTGTGGTGCCCACACTTAAAAAATGGAATTTAATCGAGAACGAGCCAGAGATTCCACAGAGTTTTTATGAGCAAGAAGCAAAGGCAAAAGCCTACCTCGATGCAAGCGGCAAAGAAGTTAATTTGAGACTGATATTTGAGTATGGCAACATTGAAATCAATCCACTTGGAGCGGAAAATGTGTTTGTTACCCGTCAAACGTTTCAAGAACTTAGGGTAACAAAAATTTTAGATAGTTTCGGGTTTTATAAGGACGACATTCGTTCGGTTTACAAGCTGACCGATGATGATTTGATATACGATTTTTATGCGTTTGGCTTGGAGAAACTCATGCAAATAGCAGAAGTATTTACAAGCGACGAGTTTAAGAAAAAGGTTTTCACGCCATCTGGCATTAAAAGTGCGTTTGGTATTCGCTTTTCGGGTAACTTAATGGAGCTGACGCTTGATTCGGCTTTAAACTATAGCATTCAAGATTTAATAGAGGCACTCGGTTCATACAGAATCAAGAAGAAATACCATAAACTCAAAGACGGTAGATTTATAAACCTTGAGGACGCGGGCATTGCCAATGCGTCGGAAGTCCTTGGCTCGTTTGAGATTTCCAAAAAGGATTTTAAAGGCGACACGTTAAAACTTCCCAAGTACAGAGCCATGTATCTGGACAGCATATTAAAAAAACAGGATAGCTCCATACAAGATGAGCAATATCTGGGACTAACAAAGGATTTTTCAGAGATTGGCACAGGCAATGTGTTTCAAGTTCCCGAATCGCTTGACGAAACGTTAAGAGGTTACCAGAAAACAGGTTTTGAATGGTTAAAAACTTTGGCAAACTACCAGTTTGGCGGAATTTTGGCAGACGATATGGGGCTTGGAAAAACGATTCAAGTGATTGCGTTAATCCTTGCGGAGGCGGATATGGGACGGCAAAATATTGTTGTTTCGCCAACTTCTCTTGTTTATAACTGGGAACGTGAGTTCAATCGGTTTGCACCAAGTTTAAAAATCGTGGTTTTAACAGGTATGCCCCAAAAACGCAAGGAACTTTTGGAAACCTCAACAGATGCGAATGTATTTATCACAACCTATGACACGCTAAAACGTGATATTGATAATTATGAAAAAATTACATTTCGCTATGTGATTGCAGACGAGGCACAGTACATGAAAAATCCGCAAACCCAAAACGCAACGGCGATTAAAGAGCTTGCAGCAGACGCAAGATTTGCACTGACAGGTACGCCGATTGAAAACTCATTATCAGAACTTTGGTCGATATTTGATTTTGTCATGCCAGGGTATTTATATTCATCGGGCAAGTTTATGCGGTTTTTTGAAAGTCCGATTATCAAAGAAAATGATGAGCAAAAAGCATCAGAGCTTAGACGGCAAATTGCACCCTTTATTTTGAGAAGGCTCAAAAAAGATGTGCTTTCAGAACTTCCTGATAAAGTGGAGACAAATTTGTTTGCCGAGATGGAAAGCGAGCAGAGAAAAATGTACACCGCACATCTCTTGCGTGCGAGAGGGGAGCTTGAATCCTCCAGTCAAATTCAAATTTTATCGGAGCTTACAAGGCTTAGACAAATTTGTTGTCACCCTGCCTTGTTTGCCGAGGACTACAAGGGCGGCAGTGGAAAATTGGATCTTGCGATGGAAACGATTGGTTCGGCCATTGAGTCGGGGCATCGGGTGCTTTTGTTTTCGCAGTTCACGTCCATGCTTAGCATTATCATGAAGCAGCTTGAGAAAAAGGGAATTACTTATTTTTATTTGGACGGTCAAACGCCTTCCTTGGAGCGGCTGAACATGGCTGAAAAATTCAATGAGGGCGAGCGAGAAATTTTTGTTATTTCGTTAAAAGCGGGTGGAACTGGGTTAAACTTAACAGGAGCCGATGTGGTCATACATTATGACCCGTGGTGGAATCCTGCGACCATGAACCAAGCCACAGATCGTGCTCACCGCTTTGGGCAAGATAAAATTGTTCAAGTCATTAATATTGTGGCAAAAGATTCCATCGAAGAAAAAATTCTCGAGCTGCAAAACAAGAAAAAAGATTTAATTGATTCAGTGATTACAGAAGGTGGAAGCTTTATAAATAAGATGAGCACAGAAGAGATTCTGGAGCTATTTAAAGACTAGGGGATGTTAGCATTAAAAAAGTAATTTTAATTTTATTGATTTGCTCGGCAATGATTTTTATATCATGTAAAAAAGTAGAAACCACAGAGGTATCACAAAAAAGTGATTTAAATGTGATGGTCGCCAGTGATTTGCATTATTTATCGGAAAGCTTGCATGACGACGGCGAAGCTTTTAAAATTTTTTCTAATGCGAGAGACGGAAAAGAAGTGAAGTATATTACAACCGTCATAAAAAGTTTTGTTGAAGAAGTCAAAGCCGCAAAGCCAGACATTTTAATTTTAAGCGGTGATTTAACATTAAACGGCGAAAAGCAAAGCCATATTGAACTGGCGGAGATGCTCGGCACAATCCCAGATACAAAAATTTATGTGATTCCGGGAAACCACGATATAAACAATGTTCATGCCAGAAGTTTTAAAGACGACAAGCAAATCAAAACGCCGTACATCAGCGATTCCGATTTTAAAAGCATCTATGAGAAATTTGGATTTAGTGCGGCCACATCGTTTGACAAAGACAGCTTGAGCTATTTGGTGAAGGCAACCGACAAACAATGGTTTTTAATGATTGACTCTTGCAAATACCAAAACAATGTTTCTTTGGGAATGCCGCAGACAGGCGGTGGCATGAGAACGTCCACTTGCGACTGGATTAAAAAATGCGGAGAAATGGCAAGGGCCGAAAACGCAAAAATCATTGCGGTAACGCACCACAATTTAATTGACCACAACGACATGTTAAATGAAGATTTTACCATGGAGTACAACCAAAAAATTGTGGATTCGTATGCAGATGCCGGAATTTTTTTAAACTTGAGCGGCCACATTCACGCACAAGAGATTGCAAAGTATGAAAATATTTATGATATTGCAAGCTCAGCACTTTGTTCTTATCCACATCAGTATGGTCGCATAAACATAAACGAACGGACACTTGATTATAAGACGGTCAAGCTTGATGTATCCAGTTATGCCAAGAAAATGGGAATCACTGACCCGAATCTTTTAAATTACACAGAGTATGCCAAACAAAGATTTTCAAACGCCATGAGAAGTTTGCCGAGTATGGGTGAGGATTTAACTGAAACCGAGAGGCAAGAAATGATATCTGTTTTTAGAGAAATGAACATGAGATTTTTTGCGGGTGAACCTAGGACTGACCTCATTAATTCGAATGGATTTAAGCTTTTGGCAAAAGAAGGGGGATTTATTCCGTTGTACGCAGAAAGCATGGCGAAAGACGACGGCATACCCGACCAAGAACTAAAAATTGAATTTAAAAAATAAAACGATTTGTTTTGTGTCTAAAAGCCCCACGATTGCAAAAATCAGTTGACAATTGTTCATAGACTATTGTATCATATCATAAATTAATATGTAGGTTATTGGTTCACTGCAATTAATTGGTTTGTAATTTATCTTGTAATGAATAAGGAGGAAATTGGCATGAAAATGAAAAAAGTATTGGCAGTAACATTGGCTGGTTTGATGACTTTGGGTGCAGTAGCTTGTACAGGAGCACCAGCTAAAACAGAAGCACAAGCTCCAGCAGCGGCAGCTGACGGAAAATTTCACGTTGGTATCGTAACAGGTACGGTTTCACAATCAGAAGATGAACTTAGAGGTGCAGAAGCATTCATTAAAGAATACGGTTCAGTTGCTGATGGCGGAATGGTTAAACACGTTACTTACCCAGACAACTTCACGCAAGAGATGGAAACTACAATCGCTCAAATTACAGGACTTGCTGATGATCCACTTATGAAAGCAATCGTTGTAAACCAATCTGTTCCAGGAACTTCCGCAGCATTTGAAAAAATCAGAGCAAAAAGACCTGACATCCTTCTTCTCGCTGGTTCTCCACAAGAAGATACAAACATGATTGAAGCGGCTGCTGACATTGCAGTTGATCCAGATAACGTTGCTCGTGGATATTTAATGATTGAAGCAGCTAAAAAACTCGGTGCAAAAACATTTGTACATATCTCGTTCCCAAGACATATGTCAATTGAACTTCTTTCAAGAAGAAAGAACATCATGGAAGAAGCTTGTAAAGATTTAGGATTAACATTTGTTATGGAGACAGCTCCAGACCCAACAAGTGACGTTGGCGTTCCTGGTGCACAACAATTTATCCTTGAAAAAATGCCAGCATGGGTTGAAAAATACGGAAAAGACACAGCGTTCTTCTGTACAAACGATGCACAGACAGAGCCACTTTTAAAACAAGTTGCAGCACTTGGTGCAATCTTCGTTGAGCCAGACCTTCCATCACCAATCATGGGTTATCCAGGAGCTTTTGGTATTGACCTGAAAGCGGAAGCAGGCGATTGGCCAGCAATTCTTAAAAAAGTTGAAGAATCAGTTGTTAAAGCAGGCGGCGGCGGAAAAATGGGTACATGGGCATATTCATACTCATATGCAACAACTCTTGCTCTTGCAGAACTTGGAAAAAGAGCAGCAGAAGGCAAAGCCAAAGTTGACTCTTTAGAAGATTTAATGTCCTGTTATGAGAAATATACGCCAGGTGCAAAATGGAACGGTTCATTATTTATGGACGTTGCAACAGGCGAAGTTAAAAAGAACCACGTTATGGTTTACCAAGATACATATGTACTTGGAAAAGGCTACCTTGGCCAAACTGATTTAGTAGTTCCAGAAAAATACCTAAAGATTAAATAGTACAAAAGCGGCTCTGCCGCTTTTATCCAAACGCTTAGGGAACTGACTGCGGCGAGAAATGTGTACGGCACTAGGTACGCATTTTTTGCAAAAACGGAATCAGTTCCCTGTAGCATAAGATAAGCAGTTAAAACTAAAATTATTGCGGGGAGTCAAAATTGAATAGCAATTTTGACTCCCTTGCTTTTAGGATTGGTGGTATCAATGGCAGATAAAAATATTTTGTTAAGAGTTGAGAACGTCGGAAAAGAATTTGATGGCGTCAGAGTTCTCAAAGATATTAACTTTACCCTAGAAAAAGGGCAAATTCTTGGTCTCTGCGGCGAAAACGGTGCTGGAAAATCCACACTCATGAAAATTCTTTTTGGTATGAACGTAATCCATGATACAGGTGGATACGAAGGTGGTATTTTTTTAGAAGGCGAAAAAATAAATTTTAAAGGGCCACTCGACGCATTGAAAGTCGGCGTTGGCATGGTGCATCAAGAGTTTTCCTTGATTCCAGGATTTACAACAGCAGAGAATCTACTTTTAAACGCAGAACTCACAAAGGCAAGTGTTATATCGAGAGTGCTCGGAAAAAACCTAGAAACACTGGACACCAAAAAAATGAAAGAACGTGCGAAAGCGGCCATCGACAGACTAGAAGTAAATCTTGATGTAGATGAACTTGTTTCCGAAATGCCTGTAGGGCATAAGCAATTTATTGAGATTGCTCGTGAAATTGACAGAGATAAGGTGAAGCTTTTGGTTTTGGACGAACCGACTGCGGTTTTGACAGAAACAGAAGCAGAAATATTGTTGAAAGCAATGAGAAAGCTCGCCAGTTCTGGTGTGGCCATCATATTTATTTCTCACAGATTAATGGAAATAACCAGTGTTTGCGATAAAATTTTAGTTCTTCGTGACGGCATCATTGTAAAAGACACACCAAAACAAGGCGTAACCGTTAAGAATATTGCCGAGTGGATGGTTGGCCGTGAAATTGCTGATGAAGAAGCACATGCGGCAACAAAGATAGACTTAACCGATAAAAACACTGATAACATATTGGAAGTAAAAAATCTTTGGGTGGATATGCCTGGAGAAACGGTGCGTGATGTTTCGTTTTCTGTTAAGCGTGGCGAAATATTTGGAATCGGCGGTTTGGCAGGGCACGGAAAACTCGGAATACCAAACGGAATCATGGGGCTTGCAGACGGTGGAGGCGAAATTTTATTTAACAAGGAAAATCTCAAGCTCAACAATACATACGAAGCACTTAAAAAAGGTCTGGCATTTGTATCAGAAGACAGAAGAGGTGTTGGACTTCTCTTGGACGAGCCGATTGACTTAAACATTGGGTTTAATGCCATGCAAGTGCAAGGCAGGTTCTTAATTAATCTGCTCATTGCAAAAATCCGTGCAGAAGGCGAGTTAAAAAGAAACGCTGAGCAGTACATAAAATCTCTTGAAATTCGTTGTACAGGGCCTAAGCAAAGCGTTAAAACATTGTCGGGCGGTAACCAACAAAAGGTTTGCTTGGCAAAGGCGTTTACACTACAGCCGTCACTGCTCATCGTTTCCGAACCTACACGTGGTATTGACGTTGGTGCAAAAAAATTGGTTCTTGATGCGTTAAGGCGTGTCAATAAAGAACAAAATACAACCATCATTATGATTTCTTCAGAACTTGAGGAACTTAGGTCTATTTGTGACAGAATTGCTGTTGTCTGTGAAGGTCGTGTTTCTGGTATTCTTCCGCCGACAGCTCAGCCTGTTGCTTTTGGTCTGCTCATGTCAGGTGAGTCAGTTGAAGAGGAAGGAGTGAGCATCCTTGAGTAGTGCGATTAAGAAATTTGGCTGGCCACGCCTTATCATTGCAATGTTTTTACTTTCGCTCTTTATTGCGGGGCCGTTTTTTGGTGTTAAAACAGCAACTTCTATTAGCGACGTAATTGCTCGTTTTGGAATGAGTGGTGTTTTGGTTTTGGCTATGGTGCCTATGATCCAGTCGGGTTGTGGACTTAACTTTGGTGTTCCTGTTGGTATTATTGCAGGTATGCTTGGAGCGGTTATCAGCCTTGAGTTTCATTTGACAGGCATTCTTGGTGTTTTGGCGGCTATGGTGGTTGCTATGTTTTTTGCAACTATCTTTGGATTCTTGTATGGCCTTCTCCTGAATAAGGTAAAAGGCGATGAAATGATTATTGCGACTTACATAGGCTTCTCCTTTGTTTATTTCATGAGCATCATGTGGCTCTTGTTGCCTTTTAAAAATCCACAGAGTGTACTTGGATTTAGCGGTGAAGGACTTCGTGTTACCATAAGCATCGAGGATTATTGGATGCGTGCCATCAGTGACATTGGAAAATTCAAAATTTTTGGCGTAGTGATACCAACTGGTATGCTTATATTCTTTGCTATCATGTGCGGAATTGTTTGGTTGTTCTTTAAAACAAAAACAGGTACTGCGATTACGGCGGTGGGTTCTAACCCAGAGTTTGCAAGAGCTTCTGGTATCAATGTTAATAAAATGAGAGTCGTGTCGGTTATCGCTTCCACAGTGATTGCGTCTGTTGGTATTATCGTGTATCAGCAAAACTTTGGATTCGTTCAGCTTTACAACTCGGCTCTTGCGTTTACATTTCCAACTGTTGCGGCTGTTCTTCTTGGAGGAGCTGGCATAAATAAAGCGTCAATCGTAAACGTTGTTATCGGAACGTTCTTGTTCCAAGGTATTTTAACAATGACACCATCTGTTATAAATAGTGCGATTCAAATGGACGTTTCTGAAGTTCTTAGAATAGTCGTTTCTAACGGTATGATTGTTTATGCGTTGACGAGAAAGGTGCGGTAGACTATGAATAGTGAAAATATAAAAAAGTTTTTAATCAATAGTGCCGTTCCGATCACATTTATTCTCGTTAGTGCTATTGCAATTCCTCTTTCGCAATATTCGGGAAGTTTTTTGGTAGGCGAGATTATCACTCGTTTAGGCAGAAACGCATTCCTTGTTCTCTCTCTCTTACTGCCTGTTATGGCGGGTATGGGCATTAACTTTGGTATGGTACTTGGTGCAATGGCTGGACAAATCGGTCTGATTTTTATTACGGACTGGGGCATCACAGGTGCACCTGGCTTGCTTTTGGCGGCGGCAATCGGTACGCCGATTTCCATTGTTCTCGGTTGGTTTGCTGGTAATGTTTTAAACCGTGCAAAAGGCCGTGAAATGATTACCTCCATGATGTTCGGTTTCTTTATCGCTGGTATTTATCAATTTTTCTTGTTGTACATATGCGGTTGGCTGATTCCGTTTTCAGATCCTAAACTTGTTTTGTCCCGTGGTTATGGTGTAAGAAACGCCATTACACTCAACACAGGCGGCGGATTTGACGAACTTCTTTGGTTCCCAATTGGTCAAAACATCGTTCCTGTTGGAACATTCATAATCATCGCATTCCTTTGTTTGTTCTCGTTGTGGTTTAGGCGTACGAAGTTTGGGCAGAATATGCGAGCGGTTGGTCAAGACATGGTGGTTTCTAACACAGCAGGAATCCAAGTTGATAAGACTCGTATTCAATCCATTGTTATTTCAACGGTACTTGCTTGTTACGGTCAAATCATTTACTTACAAAATATCGGAACACTCAACACTTACAATGGTGCAGACCAAGCTGGACTTTTTGCGGCAGCCGCTATCCTTATCGGTGGTGCAACCGTTAGTAAAGCGACAGTGCCAAATGCAATTATCGGTACGGCGCTGTTCCACTTAATGTTTATCGTTGTTCCTGTTGCAGGTGCAAACTTAACAGGTCAAGCGATGCTTGGTGAGTATTTGCGTATGGTTGTTTCCTACGGCGTAATCACGTTGGCTCTCGTACTCCATGCTTGGAAACATCAAGCAGACAAAGATCGAGGTCGTGCTCATTTAAGAGGCACAAGATAAAAAGAAAAAGAAAAATAAAAACACTCTCGGGGTTCAGTGATGGATTCCGAGAGTGTTTTATTTTTACTTATATTCGTCTTCAAGCTTACTCATCCATAAACCGAGCAGAATGCCGCCAACACAAGCCGCTACACAAATCAAAGTGCCAAAGCTCAAATAATTGTAGTTCATCGGGATAATCATAACGGTTGAAGCAAGAACCACACCAAGTATAAAGTGATACAGACCGCCGTACGCTTTTTTAAAAGCAAAATCAACTACTTTTGAAAGTGCAAGAACAATCAACGCTCCGCCGATTGCAAATGGTATCAGTACAGAAATATCTAAATTCTTGATGCCGTCGGTTAAAGGTTTATACATATTAAAATAAACCAAAATATTTGATGGGCTAAGGCCTGGAACAATCAACCCAAGTCCAAAAACCGCACCAGCGATTACCCAAGTCGTAAAATTAAGCTCAATGGTTCCGTGTGCCGCATCTTGTATACTGCGTAAGAAAAGCAGTGTCGCAATCGCCGCCGCAACCATAATGACAAAGTGATAAGGCTTTCGCCCTTTTTTGGACGCTTGCTTGAAAAGTGCAGGCAAGATACCAACGATACAGCCAACGAAAAACCACAATATTTGCGTTTCATAGTTCTCAAGAAAAAAACTAAGCGCAAACGAAAGTAAGAAAATTCCAAAGACGCCACCAAGCCCAACGGGAATAAAAAACAATACGTTCTTCTTAAAGTCTTTTGTAATGTTCGCCAAAAAGCTAATAATCCGTTCATACAGACCAAAAACCGCCGCCAATGCGCCACCGCTTACCCCTGGTAAAATTGCACCGGTGCCGATAAGCATTCCCTTAAAAAATCTAAAAAGCCAGTCCTTCACAAGAAACCTCCTAGTACGATTTAATTTTTGCAACCATTATCCTAACACAAAATTATGAAAAGTAAAAGAGTTATATGACAACCATTATTAAAAATTCCTTGCATGACGATATTATATGACGGTATTGCAATCAATATTGGGGAGTGATGGAATGATTGATCTTATAACACTTGGAGAGTTTTTAATTGATTTCACCATGCTAGAAAATGGAAACTTTGCTATGAATCCTGGTGGTGCTCCCGCCAATGTGGCAGTTGCTGCTTCTCGCTTGGGGCTTCGAACGGCGTTTATCGGCACGGTGGGTGATGATTTCTTTGGGCACTCGCTTCTGTCTGTCCTGAAAGAAAATCAAATTTCTGTTGAAGGGCTGACCGTTTCAAAAAATGCCAACACAACACTTGCCTTTGTGCATATTGCCCCAGATGGCGACAGGAGTTTTACATTTTATCGGAACCCAGGAGCTGACTTATTAATTTCAGTGGAAACAATTCCGTTTAACTTAATTGACGAAGCAAAAATTTTTCATTTTGGCTCGGTATCCATGACGCACGACCCAGCAAGAACCGCAACGATTGGCGCTGCAAAATATGCCAAAGAAAAAGGAAAAATCGTTTCGTTTGACCCAAACTTGCGACCCGCACTTTGGGACAATCTCGATGAGGCAAAACGTGAGATTTTGGCAGCACTTCCCTTGGCGGATATTTTAAAAGTCTCAGAGGAAGAAGCAGAATTTTTGACAGGACTACATGATATTGAACTAGCCGCACGCAATCTATATGACGCCATGTGTAACAAAAATTGTATTGTGCTGGTAACGCTTGGGGCAAAGGGCAGTTTTTATTACACAGCGGAACATTCCGCATTTTTTACGGCACCGCAAGTAACGGCAGTGGATACAACAGGAGCCGGCGATGCGTTTGTGGGTGCTTTCCTGTATCAGTTGTTTTCAAATGGCAGAGAACTTACCAGCCTCACGCCAGAAGTATTAAATGAAATGATGAAGTTTGCAAATACCGCCGCATCCATTTCGGTATGCAGACAAGGTGCCATACATGCAATGCCCACACTTCAAGAAGTAGTTAAATCTTATTAAAACCAAGGAGGATTTTTTGTGAACAATGAATTTTTAGATTTAATCAAGGAAAGACGGAGTTGCAGAAATTTTAAGAAAGAGCAAATCAGAAAAAAAGAACTCGAGGCGATTGTGGAAGCGGGGCAGTATGCACCGAATGCGGGTGGCACAGAGAGCTGGCATTTCACAGTGATTCAAAACAAGGAGATGCTTGAAAGAATAAACCACCTTGCCAAAGAGGGCGGCAAAGCTTCGGGTATACCACATTTAAAAAGCCTTGGCGAAAACGAAGCATTCCACAGCCAATACAATGCACCGACGCTTATCATTGTTTCGGGCGATGAAAATTCTATCGTGCCAGAACAAGACTGTGCAGCTGCCACACAAAATATTATGCTTGCGGCAGAATCGCTTGACGTTGCTTCTTGCTGGATTTATTTTACGCTGATGTCGTTCCATTCAGAAGAGGGGGCAAAGCTCCGTGAAGAGTTAAAAATCCCAGCAGGATTTAAACCGATTACGTCCATTGTACTTGGTTATAGAAAATCCAAAAAACCAAAAGCGGCAAAGCGTAAACCAGATACAATTACTTATATAGATTAGGATAGGCTAAAAAGGCTCTCTTGCGAAGTTCATTCTAGCAAGAGAGCCTTTTTAATTTCACTTCTATAGGACCTTCGCTGCAGCCAAGCAAGGGCTAAAAAGTGCACATTCTGTGGTGGAATATTTATTTTTTTTGAAAGCACTCTTAAATTGCTTTCAGAAAGAGGCATAACTCTTGGCTCTCTAGACTGGCGAAAAAGCAACATTGAAAAACACCATCAAACGTAAGTTTTAATGGTGTTTTTCACGTAAATATAATCAATTTCTAAATTGGATTGCTTTTTTCGAATTCAACAGCCATTTTATGAAGCTCGTCTATCGTTTTATCTTTCCACAAACCTCGTTGCCACTCCGTGTAGTTGAAATTATCATTTTTTATCATACAAATAAATCGTTCAGCATCTACTTCCCCAAATTTTTGAATCAAAGTATCCATAGCGGACACTCTTAATGCCGTATCTGATACCATTTTTATTCCTCCATTTCTCTAATAAAGTTAATAGGGTCAATTATTTTTATATTAGTTATGTCTTTTTTCAGAAGTTTAATGTCTGTTGTAATAAAGTAATCGCAATTGCTTTTTATAGCACAAGCGATAAGTAAAGCACTAACAAACCCCATTTGTGTCACCTTCCCTTTCGCTCTTCCTCATTTTTTTGATCAGACCATCTTTGAGTGCCCATAGCATTGGCGAAAGGTCTACAGGCATTATATGCGGATTGACAAGTCTTTTATGTTCGTCCCAAAGAAGGCTTAGTTCTGTCTTGCAATGCTCTTGAATTTCCAAAACGCTTGGAGAAGTGTAGGTGCATTCCCCCGCTATAAAAATCGGAACAAGCAACTCCTTAAAGCGATACGTGCCAGCTTTCATCGTCATACTTTTCCAAGTGGAGATTGGGTCAAAGATTTTATAGTCGTTTTTCACATCTATGACCTCATCGTCGAGGCAAATCAAATCTGCTTTTATTTTGTTGGTGGTTAGGTCATAGAATCTTACGATTTTCTTTTTTCCCGGTGTTGTAATTTTTTCTGTATTTTCGGATAACTTTATTTTTGGCTCGAGTTGTCCGCTTGCATTTTCTTCGCACGAGAGCTTGTACACGCCGCCAAAAGCGGGGCAATCGCTTGAGGTAATTAAATTTGTACCAACGCCCCAAATTTTTATTTCCGCACCCTGTAACTTTAAATCCCTGATTAAATACTCGTCGAGGTCGCTTGAAGCTACGATTGTTACGTCGGAAAATCCGCTGCTATCAAGCATTTTTCGTGCTTCTTTTGAAAGATAAGCAAAGTCGCCACTGTCAAGCCTTATGGAGAAAGTTTTAATTTCTGGGTGTTTGGCTCTAAGTTCTGAAAACACGGTAATGGCATTGGGCACGCCAGATTTTAACGTGTCATACGTGTCAACGAGCAGGGAACAAGTGTATGGATAAAGTTTTGCATATTCTCTAAACGCTGTGAGTTCATCAGGAAAACTCATAATCCAACTGTGGGCGTGAGTGCCACGCACAGGCACATCAAATAATTTTCCAGCAAGTACATTGCTCGTGGCAACACAGCCACCGATAATGGCGGCTCTCGCACCATAAAGTGCGGCATCAGGCCCTTGTGCTCGCCTTAATCCAAACTCGAGAACGTCGTCTCCGTCTGCGGCAGATACTACCCTTGCGGCTTTTGTGGCAATTAGGCTTTGGTGGTTGATGATGCAGAGCAAAGTGGTTTCAATAAATTGTGCTTCAAAAATAGGTGCGGTTACCCGAATCAATGGCTCATACGGAAACACAACCGTGCCTTCTGGTACAGCATAAATATCTCCGGTAAACTTAAAATCTTTGAGCAAATCCAAGAAATCGTCGGAAAAAAGCTTTTTGGTGCGTAAATAATGAATGTCGTCTTCCGAAAAATGCAATTCTTTGATGTACTCAATGACTTGCTCAAGCCCCGCTGCAATGGAATAGCCGTTTCCAGATGGATTTTTTCTATAAAACATATCAAAAACAACGGTTTGATTTTTTATATTTGAAGCATAATAGCCTTGCATCATGGTGAGTTGATAAAAGTCGGTTAGTAATGTTAAATTGTATTTTGACATATAGAGCTCCTTTTAGGTTTTTAAATATTCAGTTTCATTCATGTAAATAGTATATCACATTTTATAAAAATTTGTCAGGTGACAATAAATATGTTGAAAATGTAAAAGAGAGTTTCGAACCAAGAAATTTGGGTTTCAATGAATAATTTCCCAGATATTGTTCAAAATAAAAGAGAACAATAAATCACATCTTTGAAAGGAGTATTGTAATGACAAACTTATCACAATCAGAACTCAATTCAATTAGGGAAGTTGTAACAGGTCACCAAACGATGGCGTGCAAACTCAAAAGCTTTGCAAACCAAGTGCAAGATGCACAAATTAAACAAATGTTTAGCAAGGCATCTCAAGATGCACAACAGAGTGCTCAAAAATTAATTCAGATGCTCTAAGAAGGAGGCAGAATAGAATGCAAGAGAAAGACATGGTATTAGACGTGCTAAGCGGCACAAAAGCAAGTATCGGTAACTACGCAAAAGTAATTACAGAATGCGGAAACGTGAACCTTCGCCAAACATTTCAACAAATGCGTGATGGCGACGAACAGTTCCAATTAGAACTTTATAAAATCGCAGCGTCAAAAGGCTATTACACACCAGCACCAGCGGCAAATCCACAAGATGCCTCAAGCATCAAATCTCATTTAACGCAAGCGGCAACGACCCAACAAGGCAGCGGCCCAATGCCATCCATGATGTAATAAAAGCTTCCCCTCTTTACTTTGAAAAGCCATAAATTTCAAAGTGAAGAGGGGGTTTTTAATGTACTGCTTGTATTTGAATGTTTATTTTGTTACAATTAAGTCACAAATAGCTATGGCTATACACAGTGCAGCAAGGTTTATTGTCAGCCGCTTGGATTTTTAGAAAAGGACGAATGAAATGGATAAATTTTTAGAATTGGCAGCAAAAGTGTTTAAAGTAGATGTTTCAAAACTTTCGGAGTCAACTGTTTACAACTCGATTGCAGAATGGGATTCACTTAACCATTTGCGGTTGGTTGGCGAGGCAGAAGACGAATATGAGATAGAGATTCCTATTGAAGCCGTACCCGATTTAAAGACGCTTGGAGCGTTTTATGAATATATAAAGAATAAATAAAGAGGAGATAAAATGAGGGTTGCCCTGTTTTCAAATGTTAATCTTGATATTGTTTTAAACGATTTAGCTAAAACGCATGAAGTCTTTCGTCAAGAAGGTTATGGGCAATGGATACAAGAATCAATTGACCCCTCGGGTAAGCTTAGGGCATTTAATCCCGAATGTATATTTTTGATTTTTGACGGACACGCAATCATTGATTCTACGCAGGAATTGCAGAACCACAAGCAAGAGCTTTCCAATGTTTTGGAATATTCAAAAGGATTTTTAAATCAATTTCCGCTTGCACAAGTTTTTATTTCAAACATTGATGTAAGGCCACTACAAATATCATGCGGTGATGTGTTACCATACGAACATACTTTGCTCAAATTTTGGGAGGATGGACTTTCAGAATTATTGGCGAATAGCAATATGCATCTTTTTCAATTGAGGTCAATGATTGAAGAGTTTGGGCGAAAAAATTTTTATTCGGATAAAATGTGGTATTTAGGCTCCATTCCTTATTCCGTAAAAGGCTTGGCTCAAATTGCTGATCATATAAATGAAACGATTAAAATATATAATTTCGGGTCAAGAAAAAAAGTTTTGGTTGTAGACTTAGACAATACACTTTGGGGTGGGGTTGTAGGCGAGGATGGCATCTTTGGGATCACTCTTTCAAACAGCGGCACAGGTGCGATTTATCGTGATACCCAAAAGAGAATCAAGGAAATTAAGAACCTTGGGGTATTGCTTGCCATTTCTTCTAAAAGCGATATGTCGGACGTTTTAACTGTGCTTGACAAGCATCCACACATGCTTTTAAAACAAGACGACTTTGTTGATATTTTGGCTAATTGGGATTCAAAAGCTTCCAATATAAAAAAAATGGCAGAGAAGATAAAGCTTGGGTTGGACTCGTTTGTATTTTTGGATGACAACCCGATTGAACGTGAAACCATAAGAATTGAACTTCCAGAGGTAGCTGTCGTTGATTTTCCAGAGAGTGTTTCAAATTTGCCGTTTGCAATTTCGAAAATGGCGAGAGACTATTTTTTTATTCCCAAACTCACCACAGAGGACGTGCAAAAAACAAAACAATACCAAGACAACGCCATGCGTCAAGAAATGCAAAGTGCCAGCACATCAATTGAGGGTTACTTGCTCTCGCTTGATATAAAAATAAAATTATTTAGAATGACAGAAGAGCAAACCGAGCGTGTAGCACAACTTACGCAAAAGACCAACCAGTTTAATCTTTTAACCACACGATTTACGATTGAAGAACTAAATAGCTATTCGGCTATCGGAGAGAATTATGTTTTTGTGGCAAGTGTGTCTGATAAATTTGGGGACAACGGGCTTGTTTTTGTACTTATGATTTCAGTTGTGAACGCAACTGCAACGATTGACAACCTACTTATGAGCTGCAGGGTTATGGGCAGGCAAATAGAATATGCAGTGCTTGCAAAAATTGAGGACTTTCTTAAATCAAAGGGTGTCTCGGAAATTTATGCGAAATATATAAAAACAGAGAAAAATACGCCAGTTCAAAACCTAATGGAACAAGTCGGATATGAGTTGATAGACAAAGATAACTATTGCAAGCGGTACAAACGAAATTTTATGAACTGTACGACAAATCAAACATTGTTAACTGCAATCATGGAGGATTTAAATATTAATTAAAAAAAACACACAAACGAAAAGCCGTAAAATTTGAGTTTATTCGAATTTTACGGCTTTTTTCACAAAAGTTTGTTTTCATTATTTCGTTTCTATGTTATTATTACAACAACTAGACCATAACTTTATATGTGGACTGAAATATGTGGAGGAAGATTTTATGCAGAAAATAATCCGATTCATAACGATGATGCTTACATTTTTTGTTGCAAGTAGCTTAAGCGTTCCTACAGTTTTGGCAGATCCTCTTAACCGAACTTTTTTGGCACAATATATTCAAGTGGTGTATGACGATGAGAACAATTTGCCGTCAAACTCGGTAAGTGATGTTTTGCAAACACAAGATGGTTATGTTTGGGTTGCAACCTACACAGGACTGCTTCGGTATAACGGAAAGAACTTTACTACATTTAGCCCAAATACAAGCAAAGACTTTAATACCAGCAGCATCATTTGTTTATTCGAAGATTCGAAAAAGAGATTATGGATTGGTACAAATGACAATGGACTCATGTTGTACGAGAACGGTTTGTTTTCAGAGATAGCGTCAAGCACAGACACTCGCCCATTATCTATTCAGAAGATTGCAGAAGATAAAAATGGTACCATCATCGCAGGTGCCAAAGAGGGTCTTTTTCAAGTTGATTCAGACAATACAATTCGCCCCTATGAGGCAGAGAATGTTTTAAACGCTCCTGTTGCAGACATTGCGGTGAGCCAAGACAACATTGTCTGGATAGTTACAGTGGATGGGTCGTTGGTTACTTATAAGGACAATAAAGAACTGAAACTTGATTTTTTGAGAAATAGCGATCTTGTTTTTACCAGTGTGGAATGCGGAGAGAACTCTGTTTTCTTGTGTGCAGAAGGTGGGCTAATTTTTGCCCTGTCTTACAATGACGGAGAGTATTTTGTCTCGAAAAAAGTTGAAGCGAAAAATATGACGTACATCAACAATGTTTTTGAGGACAAAAATGGACAAAAGTGGGTTAGCTCTGATGAAGGGCTGGGATTGATCGACAAAGATTTTAATTTTAAGAATTTGGATGGTGCAGCGATTTCCAACTCGCTAGAAAAGGTTTTTGAGGATTTTGAAGGCAATCTTTGGATTGCATCAACAAGAAGTGGGCTTTTAAAATTGGTACCCACAAAGTTTAATAACATTCATTTTGCAGCCAACAAAGAAAATGAGACAGTCAATTCCGCTTTAAAATTTGGTGGTTTGCTCTACATAGCAACAGACAAAGGGATTGTTATTCTTGACGAAAATTACAACGAAGTGCAAAACGAACTATCAAAGCTTCTGGCGAAAATTAGAATTCGTGCATTAAAAGTGGATACCAAGGGCAATTTGTGGGTTGCAACATACGAGAAATTTGGTGTTGTAAAATATACAAGCGATGGAGTAATCACGAGCATAGAAACTAAAACAGGCGGTTTAACAGGTAACAAAGTGAGACAAATTTTAGAAGCGGAAAACGGCGATATTATCGCAAGCACCTCAAACGGAATTAATATCATTAGAAATGACAAGGTTGTGAAAACATACACCAAGGAGGATGGCTTAGAGAATCCCATTGTTCTTTCTCTTGTAGAAGGAGATAATGGCACACTTTTTGCCGGAACAGACGGGGGCGGAATTTATAAAATAAGTGATAAAGTGGTGTATTTAGGATCAGTTAATAGTCAGCTCGATTCTCAAATTATCCTACGCCTAAAGTATGACAAGGTTGACAAAGCTTTATGGATTGCAACAGGTGCATCCACTTATTACGACAAAGATGGAAAAACCCAGAAACTCGTGAGTATTAACCAAGCGGTTGGCTCGGTTTTCGATATTTTGTACCAAGGTGATAAAGTTTGGTTGCTCGCTACCAGTGGTATTGTTGTAGACGAAAAGCAAAATATTTTGCAAAACGAATTATTGAGCACAGCAGTTATCAAAAAAAATGATGGCTTGCCTTATCTCATGACAGCAAATTCATGGAATAATATCGACGAGCACGGCATGTTGTATCTTTGTGGCACAAAAGGTGTTTCAAGCATAAACACAGCAGATTATGCAGAACAGTTGGCAGAACCGAAAATTAGCATTGAAAAAATCGAAGTAGACGGAATGGAAATTCCAGTTGCAGAAGAAATAACGATTCCTAGTACCGCAAAACGGTTGGTGATAAAAGTTGCGTCCCCGACATACAGCGGAAAAAATATTATTGATTATGCGTACAACATGGAGGGTTTTGACGAAGCACCACAAGTGCGAAGCAGCAATGATATAAACGAAATAAGCTACACAAATCTTGGCGGTGGAACCTATACATTCTTTATTAAAGCGGTAGGGAAGGGCGGCCAAGGGAGCATACAAGAAAAGCTTGTCGTCCATAAGGAAAAACAGGTGTTAGAACATTTTGGTATACGCATAACTTTTTTTGTACTGCTACTGGGTTTTGTTTCTTGTTTAATAAAGTTATACATTTCGTTTAGGACGAGAAGAATGGTCAACAGGCAGAAAGAATACGAAGAAATTATAAATCAGGCTGTTAAGGACAAAGTAGAAATCATTCAACAGCTAAATGCATCTAAAGTCGAACTTGAAAAAGCAAATAGGGCAAAGAGTGCGTTTTTAGCAAATATGAGCCATGAAATTCGTACGCCGATGAACGCAATCGTTGGACTTAGCGAAATTATTTTGCAAAACAAAAATCTTGAATCCCCAATTAAACAAAACTTATTAAAAATAAAAAATTCTGGAACAGGTTTGTTGTCGATCATCAATGATATATTGGACTTATCTAAAATTGAATCCGGTAAATTTGAAATTACAGAATCGACTTATTCATTTTCAGAAATGGTTAATAGTCTGGTTGATATGTTTAACTTGAGAATTTTGGACAAAAAACTAAATTTTTTAATCAACATAGACCCAAGTATTCCAAATGATTTGATTGGCGACGAAACAAGGATTAAACAAATATTGATTAACTTGATTGGCAACGCTGTCAAGTTCACCTCTGTGGGCTCGATTTCTTTTCATATAACCAGAAAGAAAACAGACAGTGATAACGTTGAACTGTTCTTTGAAGTAATAGATACCGGCATGGGTATAAAAGAAGTGGATATTGATAAATTGTTTAGTGCGTTTAACCAAGTCGACACAAGGCGAAATAGAAATATTTCTGGCACTGGGCTTGGGCTTGCTATTAGCAAAAATCTGGCAGACCTCATGGGCGGCAGTATTTCTGTAAGCAGCGAGTACGGACGGGGAACAACATTTTCCATTTTGCTCTCGCAAAAAATAGTGGATGCAAAACCAATTGCTTCGGTTATAAATGCAGAGGATAAAAAGGTTCTGTTGCTTGAGGCTGACAATGAT
>JAVBKL010000169.1:0-2691 GCA_031554055.1 Eubacteriales bacterium
CGAAAGCCTTGACCTCAACGCAGAGACAGAAGAAATATTTGACAAAATTGATTGGGAGAGCATTTCAGAGACTTGCCAAGGCTGTGGCATGTGTACGTTTATTTGCCCAACTTGCCATTGCTTTGGGTTTAAAGATGTGGAAGAACATGGCGTTGCCAGCCGTTTCCGTCGTTGGGATAGCTGTATGTACTACAAGTTTACGTTACACGCATCTGGACACAACCCTCGTGAGAGCAAGAAAGAACGCTTCCGCCAAAGAGTTTTGCACAAATATTTGTATGTTAAGAAAAATACCGGCTATGTTGCCTGTTCAGGTTGTGGACGTTGCGTTAGAAGTTGCCCAGCCGGCATGAACATTAGAAAAGTTGTCGAAGGTATAAGGGAGGAAATCAAATGAATACAAACCCCTATTTGCCGATGAAAGCAGAAATTATCAGCGTTGTGCAAGAGACATCGTCTGATTTGGATATTAAAACATTTAAGCTCAAGTTTGCAGACGGTTTTAAGATGGACTTTATGCCAGGGCAGTTTATCGAATTTTCAATTCCCGGAATCGGTGAAGCACCTTTTGGTTTTGCTTCCAATCCACTTGAAAAAGATTTTATTGAGCTAAGCATTAAAAGAACAGGTACACTTACCGATGCGATGCACTCTTTAAAGGTTGGGGACACCGCTTGGATCAGAGGTCCTTTTGGAAACACGTTCCCCATTGATAAAATCAAGGGCAATGACATTGTGTATATCGCTGGAGGACTCGGGCTTGCACCACTTCGTCCATTGATAACTTATGTGTTTGATGAATCAAACAGAGGCGACTTTGGTAAAATCCAAATGCTTGTTGCGGCAAGAAGCAGCCAAGACTTCATTTACTTTGACCAGTTCGAAGAGTGGAGAAAAATACCTGACACAAGTGTGACACTTACCATTGACCGTGATGAACCAAATTGGAAAGAGCGAGTTGGTTTTCCACATATTCTTGCGGGCGAGATGGAGTTTGACTTAAACAAAACGGTAGCCGTACTTTGCGGCCCGCCGATTATGATTAAGTTTGTGTCTCAAAAGCTTATGGAAATGGGTTTGCCAAAAGACAAAATCATTACGACGCTTGAAATGAGAATGACTTGTGGTGTTGGAAAATGCGGCAAGTGCAATATTGGACATCAATATGTTTGTGTGGATGGGCCAGTGTTTAGTCTCGACGAGCTTGATCGTATGCCTAACGAATATTAAAATGAAATTCGAAATTTAGTAATAACTTCGAGGCGATAGGTTTTAAATCTATCGCTTTTTTTATCGCTTTTTTGTTGACAAAATGCAAAAGGCATAATATAATAAACACATGAACAATTATTCATATGTTTGTTTGAGGGGGAAAATTATGTCACATAATTTGGAATTTGTAATCGAGGGATTGTGTTGTGCAAACTGTGCGGCGAAGATTGAAGGCAAAGTGGGGGAGCTTGGCGAAATAAAATCACACTCTCTAAACTTTATGATGAGAAAACTTAACGTTGAGCTTTTGGACAAAAAGACAGAAAAGGAAGTCACTAGCAAAATAAAAGATATTGTCAAAAAAATTGAGCCAGACGCAAAAGTTTTATTGGTCGAGCATGAGCACAATCACGAACATGAACATGAACACGAACATGACTCGGAGTTTTCAAAAATAAAACTGGCAAGGTTTGGCGTGGGAGCAATTTTATTTGCGACAGGGCTTTTAACAAATTTTGGTAGTACCGCAGAACTAGGCATTTTCCTAGCTGCATATTTATTAATCGGTGGCGATGTAGTTTTAAGTGCTGTCAAAAACATTTTAAGAGGGCAAGTGTTTGACGAGAATTTTTTAATGACAATCGCAACAGTCGGAGCCTTTGCCATTGGAGAATATCCCGAGGGTGTCGCCGTTATGTTGTTCTATCAAATTGGCGAACTGTTTCAAGACAAGGCAGTGAGCAACTCAAGAAAATCAATTAAATCCCTCCTTGGACTTCGCCCCGATTATGCAAACTTAAAAGTTGGATCAGGCGACAAAAAAGTAAACCCAGAGGAAATAAAAGTAGGGGATATTATCATCATCAAGCCGGGGGAGCGAGTGCCGCTTGACGGAAAAGTAATTCAGGGAGATTCAACCGTAGATACATCGGCACTCACAGGCGAGTCACTTCCTAGAAGTGTATCAGTTGATTCGGAAGTGCTATCGGGATTTATTAACAAAAACGGTGTTTTAACCGTTGAGGTTTTAAAAACCTTTGGCGATTCGACTGTGGCAAAAATTTTGGACTTGGTGCAAAACGCAAGTTCCAAAAAAGCACAGACCGAAAAGTTTATCACAAAGTTTGCAAGATACTATACCCCAGCGGTTGTGATTTTTGCGGCACTGCTTGCGTTTGTGCCACCGCTTATTATTCCAGATGCCGCTTTCTCAGATTGGATTTATCGAGCGTTAATTTTCTTGGTAATCTCTTGTCCATGTGCTCTTGTCATTTCGATTCCACTTGGTTTTTTTGGGGGAATTGGTGCGGCTTCCAAAAATGGAATTTTAATTAAGGGCAGCAATTATCTCGAAGCACTAAATTCAGTTTCCACAGTCGTTTTTGTTAAAAAAGGAACACTCACAAAAGGGATATTTAAAGTGGCAAAGATTTTAAACAAACGTGAGATAAGCGAGCCAGAATTTTTATATACCGGGGC
>JAVBKL010000080.1:0-14860 GCA_031554055.1 Eubacteriales bacterium
ATCGCTTTCAGAAATAATCTCATTTGCTCTATCGCAGGGCATTCCGTCTAAAAGCAAGTCATTTAGGAATTGAAATATCTCCTTGGCACTGGCACTACTTATGCTGCTCGCATTACTGGCAACTCGTCCAATCTCATAAAAAAGACTTTGCAGAGCTGGCAAATCATATTTTTCGTTTTTTAATATCTCTGTGACAGCTTCTGCCAGGCGATATTCCACAAGCGAAACTTTTTCTTGCAACCAGCCATGTATATTATTGCCATCAATCACGCTTTCCAATGGCTCTTGTTCAAGCTTTCCATATTCTCGGTTAAGGTCTTGCTCCAGAGAATTGCAAATATTTTTCTTCTGCGCAAACGCAATGACACGGTTGACAATGTCATCTTGAAATTTAATTTTTGTGTATAACCAATAATGAATCGGTCCTAAAAATGCACTCATAATCACACCATCCTTTTTAACGATTATTCAAAAAACACCAATAAAAGCATTTTAAACTGCTCGGTTGCAAAAACAGCGTGTGGCTTTTTGGCTGGCATGATGATGGTTTGCCCCTTGGACAAAGTATATTTATTGCCATCAATTGTGATTTCGGCAGTGCCGTCAAGTGCTGTTACCATTGCATCTCCATCTGATTTGTGTGAGCTGATTTCTTCTCCCTTGTCAAAAGCAAAAATCGTGGTGCTAACAGCTTTGTTTTGAACCAATGTTTTGCTAACAATTTGCCCTGTTTGGTAACTCACTGTTTCTGACAAATCAAAAGCAGTTTCAAAGTCCACATTCTTTATATAATTTTTATCCATATCCAACCTCCTGTTCAAATTGTTTTATCCTGCTTATCATACAGCTCCTGTAAAAGAAAGTCTGTTTCTTTTGCGACAAAAGTTGTACTAATACTAATTCACATTTAAGGTATAGAATAAAATTATCATTCCGCACTTGAAACGTGTGCAGAACGCTTACGCTGTGAAAATTTTATTCTACCAGTCTAACGTGAATTAGTATAAGTTGTTCGCTGATTCAAAAAAGAAAGCTTGTCCCAATACCCTCTTTGAAAAATTATTTTTCCGCCAACAATATGAAAAAATCCGCAACCCCTAAGTCCTGGGTTTGCTTCTGAACAAGCTGCATCTCGCCATTCCAAAATTACCCACTCACCATCTTCAAATATATTCTCCACAATACAAACCATCTTTGCTGCGGAAAATTCTTCCGCAAACATCTTGCGAATGTTTTGCTTGCCCACAACAGGGGCATTGGCAACTTGATGATTGGTGGCATCCTCATGGTACAGCTCTGCAAGCTCGTCTGGATTTTGCTTGTTGAATGCTTCCACCCATTTTGATAAAATCACTTTTGGGCTGGTTGTCCACTCACTTCGTGCGACCCGAATTTTTTTAAAAGAATATTTTCCAACACCGAGCCACAGCGAAATCTCCACATCGGTAAAATCTTGTAAATCCCGAAAACTTGTAATGCGTCGCTCGTCAAAGGCTCTCTTTGCAGCCTCTGGCAATTGATTATATAGTGTGTCAAAATCCATATTTTATACGCATCCTTTCGCATTTATAATTCATGTTGCATAGGATAGATCACATGAAAAAGATTGTAGGTTATGCCATGATAAATTTTAATTCTTTTAGCGGAAGAGTCACAACCATTGGCGATTTTCCGATTTCTGTCAATGACGAGCACGGCGGTTGCTACAAATTAATCACCGTCGAAAACGAGCAAGGCGATGTTGTAAACTTCGTCGTTTCGCCGTGTACCTACTTTGTAAACCAAAGTATCGTTTCTGTCCGTGATTGGGTAACTGGCTACTACGATGCGAATGCACCTGTGATCATGATTTTTCCACCACAATATCGGGCTCTCATTATGGTACTCGAAAGTCGTTTCCAAGATGTGAAAGTGGATTATTTTGATTCGGATTTTCTAAGCCGTGATGGGCAACTAAAACTAAATATCAGTAGGAACACGCAAGTTCTGCTTCCCAATGGTCAGCCCTTTACAAAAAATCCTGCAAACCGAGATTTAATTGTTGTGTACAGCTATTCCACAAGGAGCATTCCCGCACAGACAACACCTTCAAAAATAATCGTCTGGTGCAGTGAGCTGTGACATATGCGTTTTGTACTTTATTTTTTCTTCAATACCAATATGTCAAACGGCTTGCCAAAATCATTTATAAACGTAAGTTCATGCTGTTCAAAGTGTGAATAATAGTAACTGCCAAACTCTCGATCTCTCTTTAAATTTTTATTTAACAGCCTGCCGGTAGACTCTCCTGCAAACCACGAAGCTTGCCCAAACAGATAAAAAATAGCAAACGCCAAAAAACTTCGTTTCGAATTATCAACAACAATAAATCCTCTGTTGTTGAGCACCGAATAAAATTTTTCCAATAGCTCGACTTTTTTGCCTCCATCTCTAAGCGAGTTCCACAGGCTGCCCTTTATATCAAAAATTGCATCGACATACTTTTCATTTATCTCTGATATATATTCCCCGATGCTCATGGGCTCCCTGCAAATATACCGCAGCCCAACGTCATCGCCCCATATATGCCCTTTTATCTCTTCGTGATCTGCAACTAAAAATTTTGCGAACATACTCTCTTTTTTTATATATTCATATAAATGCTTTTCGTAAATGCCCCTGTTGGCGGCTGGGCTTATAAAAGTAAAACTGCTTTTGCCTGCCAAAAATAAGTTTTCATCCCTAAGTGCGTTAAACAAATAGATCAGCCAATCATTGCCCAAGAACCGCCTCGTCTCATCGTAATTTTTTTCAATGTGAGTTTTTCCAAACCAATACACAAACACAATGGAAATGAAATACAAAACAATTATCAGAGAAAAAAACTGTCCAAAGCTACTTAACACAATGCCTAACAATATTAAATTTGGCTTGGCATACAACGCTTCTGAAAAAGGAGATAATTTCCATAAAACCCCGTCAACAAAAAATGATATCACCAGTAAATAAAAGAAACTCAAAATAAAAATCATTAAACGTGTAAGCCTAGCCTTATTCATAAAACGCACCTCCCCTTAACTTTTATACTAAAAAAGGACCGCTGTGCATGGCACAGTTCGATCCTTTTAAACCAGTTAAATCAAGTTTGCGTAAAAACGCTCCCTGTTTAAAAGGTATTCGTCATAGGTAATATCGCGGTCTATTACACCGTGAGGAGTAAACTCAATAATTCGATTGGCAACCGTTTGTATAAATTGATGGTCTTGTGATGTAAAAAGCACCACGCATTTTGTATCAATTAAGCCGTTGTTAAGTGCGGTAATGGACTCAAGATCCAAGTGATTGGTTGGCTCATCCAAAATGATAACATTTGCCCCTTGCAACATCATTCTTGCAAGCATACAGCGTACCCTTTCGCCACCCGAAAGCACACGAACCAATTTTTGTGAATCTTCACCGGTAAACAACATACGTCCCAAGAATCCTCTGATAAAGTTTTCTGCTTTTTCAACGGAGTATTGACGCAGCCAGTCGACTATATTTAAGTCCGAATCAAAATATTCCGCATTGTCACGAGGAAAATACGCTTGTGAAGTAGTTACGCCCCATTTATAGAAGCCGTCACTTGCCTGTTTCTCGCCTGTCAAAATTTTAAACAATGCAGTTTTTGCAAGGCTGTTTTGTCCAACAAAAGCAATTTTGTCACCACTGTTTGCAAATAAATTCAAAGACTCAAAACATTTCTCGCCATTTTCGGAGTACGACAAATTGCCAATTTGCAGCACATCATTTCCAATTTCACGATTCGCTTTAAAATCAATGAACGGATATTTTCGTGAAGAAGGCTTAATGTCCTCAAAAACAATCTTCTCAAGCAATTTCTTGCGAGATGTGGCTTGTCTGGACTTGGAAGCGTTCGCACTAAAACGCTGAATAAACTCTTGCATCTCTTTTGCTTTGTCTTCGTTCTTTTTGTTCTGGTCACGTGCTTGTTGCAAAGCAAGCTGGCTGGATTGATACCAGAAATCATAATTGCCCACATACAACCTAATTTTTCCGTAGTCAATATCTGCAACATGCGTACACACTTGGTTTAGGAAATGTCTATCATGCGAAACAACGATGACTGTGTTCTCAAAATCCGCCAAGAAGTTTTCAAGCCAAGCAATTGCGTCAATATCCAAATGGTTAGTCGGCTCGTCAAGAAGCAATACATCGGGGTTTCCAAACAAAGCTTGTGCGAGGAGCACTTTCACTTTTATATCGTCTTCCATGTCTTTCATATATCTTTCGTGAAACTCTGTCGACACACCCAAGCTGTTTAACAAAATCGCCGCATCTGATTCGGCGTTCCAGCCGTTTAACTCGTCAAATTCTGCTTCAAGCTCTGATAATCTAATGCCGTCGTCGTTGTCAAAGTCTGCTTTGGCGTACAAAGTCTCTTTTTCGCACATAATTTCATAAAGTCTACCAAAGCCCATGATGACCGAAGTGATCAAGGTGTATTGGTCATACTCAAAATGGTTCTGTTTGAGGACTGCCAAACGCTGGTTCTTCGGAATGATAATGTCGCCTCTTTGTGGTTCAATCTCGCCGGAAAGTATTTTTAAAAACGTTGATTTTCCTGCACCGTTTGCACCGATTAGACCATAGCAATTTCCTTCTGTGAACTTAATGTTCACGTTTTCAAACAAGGGTTTAATCCCATACTGCAATTTTACATCTACTGCACTTATCATGTAATTCTCCATCTCTATCTTTTATCGAACAAGTATATCACTTATCATTAAAGTATAACCGTGCCATGTGAGAATGTCAACCATGCCACTGTATTTTATCACCCATGGTTAAAATTTTCGTTCAAACAACGCTATTCGTTCATTTTCCCAATTGTCTGTAACCGACAACAGCGTGATTTCGTATTCGCTTTTTAGTTCTCCTTCAAACTCACAAAGGAATGCCATCGCTTTATATAAATCGCCTTCCTTTGGATCCTCATCACTGTGCCAATAATAATTGGTACTAATAACAGCCGAGTTATTAGTTGTTACTATTTTCGAATCCAGAAATTCATTGGTACGCATGTGGAACGACCTTTTTTCTTCCGGCTTTACTAGCGAAAGCATCAGAATCCGTTTGTCATGGGCCTGTCTCATTTCCTCCAGACTTATCATGTGATGATGCTCGCCTAACTTTTCTTTGTTCTCTTCATAATCGAGCAAGGCTTTGTCATAAAGTGCCTTGTACTCGTCGTATTTTGCATCAAACTCCTCAAGCATATCATGAAGCTTTAATTCCTTCACAATAAAATAACTTTCCACGCCGTTTTGCTTATCTGCGTACGGCACTTTTATGTCGCATGTTCCATAAGGCACTGTAAACGTTTTATTAATTGAACAAGTTTTGTGGTTGTGTGTTTGCGGATAAATTGCCAAGGATTCCAATTTTTCAACCGCTTGCTCAAAAGCATAGGAATCCTTTTTAAACGCCAATTCTTTGCCTTTCAGTTCATGGGGAACTCGGTCTGTTTCTTTTACAAGATTCACCAAGTAATCATATTCTCCATAGAAGAGATTCCACATCGTATCATCAAGATCGCTCTCTTCTCGTTTTGGAACATACATATACCCACCGGATGGGGTGCAATCTTGAGGTCTTCCACTACCAGATTTTAACCCGTTCACTTCATATTCAAAAAATAGTTTATAATAATTAAATGCGTTTCTATTGTTTTCAATCACGTCCCGTTGCGTATTCTCTGGTTTACGCATGACTTGTTCAACAGGTTTACGCTCATAATTTAAATCATACATATAAAAAAACATGACAAATCCATCATACACATAAGCGGACGCAAGAAATAGCTGTTTGCCCTCTTCATCCGTTACCCATGCGTTTATGGGGTACTCTCTGTTCTCTTCTATACCCACAGCCAAATCTTCCATTGCAATATTCCAGTTATTTACAAATAATTTCATGATTCACCCCACCTTATAATAAAGCCCGAGCGTTTTACTCGGGCTATTGCAATTTTATAATTATACTGTAAGTTTTACAAATCCATGTTGAATCAATGCGCGAACCGCTGTGCGAACGACCTCACCCGAGAAACCAAATGCAATTGTTTGAACAAGCAACTCCGAGAAAGTCAACGGCTCTTTCATGAGCATAAGGATTTTTCGTTCAACCGAACTGATTGTTTTTGCAATGGTCAGTGCTTTCCCTGGCATTTTGCAAGTGGCATCATACACATCGCCGCCAATCACTTCGATGTCGATAAACCCAATCACACCCGCATGGCTTAATTTTCCTGTTGCAAGATGTTTATTGAAATCCTCATGGCGAACAATATTTTCGGATGCAAATATGGCTTCCACTTCGCCGACTGCGTTCTTTTGGGGCGGAAGCATTTCTTCTATGCGAGTCCAAGGCTCTCCACAACGTGGGTCGCTCCAACTGAATACAAGCAGAACCGATACAACTTGTGAGTACCCTTGGGATTTTAAATTATCGGCCCACTCACCCACAGAAAATAAAAATGTTCCGTACTCATTATCGTCCGCAACCGCATGGCTAACCGCATAGTTACCAGCAGAACGTGTGTACAAACGAAGAATCAATATGTTCATCGGTGCTCCGCCAAGCCATGAACGCAAACGGTCAGTTATAGAACCCATCTCGCCTTCACCGAGTTCTGTTACAATTTGAGCTGTTCCACCTTGTGCCAAATGCTTGGGCAGCCCTTCAATAATGCGACGTTGCACATCTTCACCAGAGTTCCCACCATCACGAAACAAAATCTCGTTTACAGGTGCTGGAACAAACGGTGGATTCGCTGTGATCAAGTCGAATTTCTCATCTCCAACAGGTTCATACAGATCACCCGCTGCAACTTCCATATTTGTTTTTCCCAGTGCTTGGCTGTTAAATTTAGTGCAGTCAACAGCTCGTGGGTTAATATCAACAGCAACCACTCTCTTGGCATGATATGACGCAAGAAGTGCATGAATGCCCGAGCCTGTGCAAAGGTCAAGAGCACTGCCGATTGGATTGCTATCTGCTATACGTGCTAGCCATCGGCTGTCCATTCCCACATACATAACTTGGTCAGACGGCGTTTTGTCCATGCCAGGGTTCGGCAAGGACGGCCATGCGTGATCAGAAAAAATCAAGCAATCGCCCACAGGATATAAGGAAGCACCTGCCCAACAAATCTCTTCATCTATGGTCAAAACCCCGGCACGACAAAGAGCTTCTTGCTCCGCATCTTGAAATAAATCGTCGAGTTCATCCTTTGGTATAATTCCTTGCAACAGAAAAAGGTCGATGGCTATGTCGAGTGTATCACGTGCCGACATCTGTTCCATGCGGTAAATCGGTATGGAACGCCAAGTCAGATCGTTCATATCTAAAATGTTCAGCCTTTTGCAAATATCCGTTTCATTGTAGCCGATTCGAGACAAAAGCGACAATGCTTTGTTGAGAATGGGTGCATCGGTTTCATTTAAACCAAAGGTTATTTGTTCTGTCATTATTTTTCTCCTACTCTCTTTTGTATTTATTTTTACTGTACTTAATAATATTTTACCACAAATTTCTGCTTCAATCCACTAAAACTGAAATTTCTATCACTTGTTTTATGCAACTTCTTGGAACTGGCTGTTATAAAGTTCTGCATAGAAACCGCCTTTTGAAAGTAGCTCATTATGATTGCCGCTTTCGATTATGTCGCCCTCTTTCATCACAAGTATTGTGTCGGCATTCTTTATCGTTGACAACCTGTGAGCAATAACAAATGAGGTTCTGCCCACGGTTAATTTGTCCATCGCTTCTTGTATGATGCTCTCTGTTCGAGTATCAACCGAACTTGTTGCTTCATCCAAAATAAGAAGTGGTGCATTTTCAATCATGGCACGAGCGATGGTGAGCAGTTGATTTTGCCCTTGCGAAAGTTTTGATTTATCATTAAGAATCGTATCATATCCATTAGGCAATGTCCTAATAAAATGATGTAGACCAACAGCCTTGCAAACAGCGATGACTTGCTCCTCTGTCACACCCTGTTTGCTGTAAACGATATTTTCTTTTATCGTTCCTTCAAAGAGCCAAGTGTCCTGTAACACCATGCAAAATTGCTCATGAAGATTCTTTCTTGTCACATCACCAATTGGTGTGCCGTCAATCAGAATTTCTCCGCCATCCAACTCATAGAAACGCATCAGCAGATTGACCATCGTAGTTTTTCCAGCGCCTGTTGGGCCTACGATGGCAACTTTTTGTCCTGCCCCTATTTTTGCATTGAAGTCATGAATAATCATTTTATCCTTGTCATATCCAAATCGAATATGTTTAAATTCAACATCGCCTTTTACAGCTGCAAGCGTCTTGTTCTTCTGGCTTTCGTCCGCAAGCTCTTGCTCCTCAAAAAATTCAAAAACACGATCACTTGCGGCGGCGGCTCTTTGCAAATTACTGCCGACCTGTGCAATTTGATTTAACGGCTGTGTGAACAGACGAATGTACAGCATGAACGCAACGATCACGCCAAAAGAAATTGCACCATTCATGGCAAGCACAGCTCCAACCACACAAACCACTAGATAGCCAAAATTCCCAACAAAAGACATGATCGGCATCATGAGCCCCGCCAGAAATTGAGACTTCCACGCACTTTCATACAGCTTGCCGTTGATGCCTTCGAAAACTTCCTTCGCCAACTCTCCGCCGTTGTAAACCTTGACAACATTGTGCCCCGAATAAATTTCTTCGATGTGGCCGTTAATTTTGCCAAGCTCCCTTTGTTGGGTAACAAAGTGCTTTTGCGAGAACTTCATAATAAACATCATCAACGCAAACCCAATAGCAATTGAGCCAACCGCCGCTAATGTTAAAACCCAACTCGTATACAACATCATAAAAAGTGTACCAACCAACATAACCACCGCCGAAACCACGGAGCCGATACTTTGATTTAAAGTTTGTCCAATGGTATCCACGTCGTTGGTAACACGACTAAGTACATCGCCATGACTCACCTTGTCGAAGTAAGAAAGCGGCAGTTTATTTATTTTTTTCGAAATTCCTGTTCTAAGACTTTTGGATATTTTTTGTGTAACCGTCGTAATAATAAACGACTGCACAAAACCGAGAACCGCTGCGGCAAGATATAAAAATACAAGTGTCACTCCAATTTTCTCAACTGCAATTAAATCTACGCCAGATGTTAACCCTTTCATGATTTCATTTGTAATGTCTTTAATTTTATCTGGGGCGATCACTTGAAAGATTGTGCTGCCGATTGCTGCAAACAGAACAACGATAATCGCCGGGATATATGCCTTGCAATAGCGAAGCAACTTGCCAATTTCAACTAATCCACCCGAAGGCTTTGCGACTGCATTTTTATAATCACTCATGCTCCTAGTTCCTCCTTTGAAAGCTGCGAATTTGCGATTTCTTGGTATACTTTACAAGTATTTAACAGCTCTTTGTGTGTGCCCTTGCCCACCACTTTGCCCTCGTCCATAACAATAATCTGATCCGCATCCATAATGGTGCCAATACGCTGTGCCACGATTAAGCTGGTAACGCCGCCAGTCTCTTCCTTTAATGCCTTGCGAAGTACCCGATCCGTTTTGTAGTCAAGCGCCGAAAACGAATCATCAAAAACATATATCTCTGGCTTGCGAAAAACCGCTCTTGCAATAGCGATACGTTGCTTCTGACCGCCCGATATATTTGTTCCGCTCTGTGAGATTGCCGCTTCATAGCTGTCCTCCATTTTTTCAATGAAGTCGCTGCCCTGTGCGATGCTTACAGCTTTTTTGATTTCATCAGCCGTACCATCGCCTTGCTTGTTTCCGCCATAGGCAACATTGGAACTGACCGTTCCTTTAAATAAAACTGCTTTTTGCGGAACATAACCGATTTTGCTGTGCAACGCTTCCTGTGTGTATTCTTTTACATTCACGCCGTCTATGAGCACTTCGCCCTCTGTAGCATCATAAAATCTTGGAACCAAGTTGATCAGCGTACTTTTTCCGCTGCCTGTTGATCCTATAAAAGCGACGGTTTCACCTTTTCTCGCAGTGAAGCTAACATTCTGTATCACATACTCTGCCGCATCAGGATATTTAAAACTTACATTTTTAAATTCGACTTGACCTTCCACATTTTTCTTACCTGTTGTTAAATTTCCATCCAAAATAGTTGGCTTGGTGTCGATTACTTCGTTTATACGTTTTGCCGATACAGAAGCTCTTGGCATCATGATGAACATCATGGAAAGCATCATAAACGACATCATCACTTGCATGGAATAGGACGAGAACACCACCATGTTCGAAAACACCGTAAGCCTGTCTGCCATTCCAGCCGAATTAATTAAATACGCACCAATCCAATAAATCGAAAGACTTAACCCACCCATAATCATTGACATCACAGGCATCATAATTGACATGGCACGCCCCGTAAACAACTGTGTGTCCGTAAGTTCTTTGTTTGCCGCTTCAAATTTTTCTTCCTGATAATCTTCTGCGTTGTAGGCCCGAACCACACGCAACCCTGTTAAATTTTCAAGCGTAACACGATTTATATTATCCGTCAGTATTTGCATCTTTTTAAACTTCGGCATAACGAATAACATCGTCAAAAATATCATCGTAACCATAATGACTACCGCAATGCCAGTTGCCGCTGTCCATTCAAAACCTTTTCCCGCAATCTTCGTAAGTGCCCAACCTGCCATGATGGGTGCTTTGACGATGATTTGCAATCCCATTGTAACAAGCGTCTGCACTTGCGTAATATCGTTTGTTGATCGAGTAATTAGGCTTGACGTAGAAAACCGATTGATTTCTTCCATCGAAAAAGAATCCACCTTATTAAACATCATGCTTCGTAATCTCTTTGAAAACGAGGCAGCGATTCGAGCCGCCAAGTATCCCACAATAATTGCAGCGACAAGGCTGCCCAACGCACAAAGCAGCATTAAGCTGCCGACTACCCATATTTCACTTACATGACTGCCCTTCGTTTGCACAAGCACTGTGATCTCCGACATATATTCTGGCAATTTAAGATCAAGCCAGACCTGCGATACAATGAAAATCAAAGAAATTGCCGCCTGTAACCACTCGTTGGGTTTCAGATATTTAAAAATTTTAAACATATACGTTCCTCCATTTTGCAAACACCATTACTAACTAACGGTATTAGCTATAAGTTTTTAAAAATGCGGCCACTTTTCATGACCGCAAGCTAATTATTCTGATTCGCCTTGGTTGCTCCCACTATTTTTTTTAATATGCGAATGTAACTTTGTGCATCTTCTTCGCCAAGACTACGCAACATTTTTTCCGTCTGTGCCATCATCATTCCCTGTCGTTCTCTCGCAAATGCTTTGCCCTCTTCCGTTAGTTCCACAATAATTCGTCGCCTGTCATCGCTATCAATTCTCCGTGAAATCAAACCTTTTTTGTCAAGGCTGTTTAAGGTCGCTGCCACACGTGCCGTGGTGGTGCCCATCGCATTGCTCAAATCACTTGGCATGGAGCCACTGTTCTCCATTAAAAATTGTAGAGCAAATGCCTCGCCCCTAACAAAGCCATCCATCTCCTTGTGTTGTCGTCCCCTGTGCATCTCATTCATAGTACGGTGCAACTCCAACGTTAATTCTTGATAATCCATTTTTTCACCTCAATTTTATTTCCACTTGCTAACATTGTTAGTATTATAATCCTGTTAGTTACTCACGTCAAGACCTTTTTTATAAATTTTAAATTTTCTATTTCGTGTTTATAAGTATGTCTATATGGTGTATAGTTTTTAAGCGTACAGATTTTACGAGTATACGCCCAAGGGCTTTCGTAAAATTTGCCAAAAGCAGATTTGCTGAAAAAAATATTGACAAGCTTTTCCGAGCGTGTTAATATACTTAGGGTTGATGAATAGTTGCATTTCTGCATTTATCGCATTCAACAACACAGAAAATTGATATGCACCCTTAGCTCAGTTGGTAGAGCAACTGACTCTTAATCAGTGGGTCCAGGGTTCGAGCCCCTGAGGGTGCATCCAGTAAAAAAAAGGCTTCCGAGTATATCCGAAGCCTTTTTTTGCGTTTTCGATTAATTTGACTACTACGCTACTACTACTCGGTTTTCTCTGAAATTAATTTAATCAGCGGACGCCAGTGTTATCCAGTTCTTCCAAGTTCTCTTTTTAACTCTTGAATATTTTCCTTCGACAGCTTTGTCACAACTTGTACCTTATCGATACTGTCACCTAATCTCAACAATTTTTTAGCCATCTCAATAACTGTTTCAAGTCTTGCTCTTTCTCTTATCTCTGTGACGCTGTAATTATCAATCATACTTCTCTATACTTATATTATACAGCTTAATTATTTGGCAATTAACTAAATTGCAAAATGATTCCGCTACGGTCAAAGACAATGCTCAAGATTTAGTTCTATGTAAGGTCTTTGCATCCAGAATTGCTATTCAAAGTTATATACATTTTTCAACTTCTCAATAGATTTCTTCTTTTTATTAGGTAGAACGTGTGTATACGTATCGGCTGTCATAGATAAGGAAACGTGCCCAAGTAACTCCTGCATAACTTTTAGTTCGATACCATTTTCCAATCCCCTTGTTGCAAATGAATGACGTAGGTCGTGTAAGCGAAATTCGACAAAATTTCGCCTAATGTGATAAGGAATTATAGATAAACAAGTCGATATAGGCAAAAATATTCTGAACCATGGAATTATGCGCTCTTAGTGTTACTTTATAACCAATCACGTTGAATTGCGCTCTTAGGCGTGGTATTATTATAGGTGTTAAGCAATTCTTACATCTGCAAATAAATGTTGTATACAAAGAATTATTAAACTGGAGCATCAATCGGATTCAACTCTAGATAAAAGCACGGCGAAATAACGTATGAGTATTCTTACTTTGATAATGAGTAAAATCTGTCAACCATGTAGTAGTGGTTGAAGTGAAAAGGAGTCTTGAATTTATGGGAGCAAAGCCTACAATGTCACCTCCAAAAAGCTTAAAAGCTTTTTTGTCTGGAACAGATATCCACGGTAAATATCTTATTGGAAATGCCCACAGCAGAAGTATGGGTGTTGATTTACAAGTTGATTGTGTGATTAAAAATGGAAAAGTACTTCGCAAGAAAAAAATTTCAATAAAACCTCAGGAAATGTTTATAATAGTTCTAAAAGGAAACGTCAAATTGCCGGCTAACTGTTACGGAATTTCATATCCAAAAACAACACTTTGCCAACAGGGCGTTCATATTTTAAACTCAGGTTTGATAGACCCAGAATATGATGGGTATCTATCAACTGTAGCAATAAATTTTAGTAGAACATCTATTGAACTTAGACAAGAGGACATATGTATGCGTTTGATGATTTTCGAGAACACTGAAAACTATAACGGAACGTCTAGTTTCAAAATTGACTATGATGAATATATTAATAAAAGGATCGAAGAATCCAAAGAGTACCCCGATACTTTTTTGGATGTTCCTAGGCAAGTAAAAGACTTATCTAATAAGATGGCAAGTTCAATTAGTAGCAGTCTTACAAATAGAATGGTATACATACTTACTACTGCGACAGTCCTATTTGCAGTATTTTCTTTTTGGATTGGAAGTGCGAAAATTTCTAGTTTACAAGATGCTTTCTTTTCAAAGTCTCAAGAGACTTTTCAGACGGGTACAGTTAATTCTGAAAATAAACTTTCAGAATTAGTAAAAAAATACGATGAACTCTCAAAACAACTAAAGACATTACAAGATCAATTGGACGTGCGCAATACAATAGGAGGAAATAACGGTGAATAGTAATATATTTAACTCTGCAGATGAGGTTTTAGTTGCGGGTCTTCTTGAGATTTGCAGTCGAGGTAAGAATATATCTCCAAGAGGTCTTACGACAAAAGAAATTGAAAGTTATGATTTCACTCTTTTAAATCCACGAGCTAGATTGATTAACATAAAGGCGAGAAAGTGGGATTTTTCATACGCTATTGGAGAACTCTGCTGGCATTTACGTGCCTCTGATAGACTAGATGAAATAACATATTATTCAAAAGCATGGAGAAATTTCTCGGATAATAACAAAACAATACCTGCAAGTTGTTATGGAAAACAAATTTTTGCGCATAGTGATAGCCGATGGGAAAAAATTTGTACGTTACTGAAATATGACCCTGATACTCGTAGAGCTGAAATTCGTTTTGGTGATGGTGACGACTTATTGGGAGTTGATGTGTCATGTGTGACTTCAATTCATTTTATGCTTCGTAACAATAAACTAAATTGTATAACTCATATGAGAAGTAATGACATCATATTAGGTTTATGTTATGATCTTTTTTTCATAACTTTTTTGCAAGAAATGCTAGCTGTTGAATTAGGAGTTGAACTAGGAGTATATAGGCATATTGCTGATTCCTTTCATTTTTATGATAGACATAGTGAACTTGTAAAGAATATCCTTGCAGAAGGAACTTCTGGCAATTCAGGCAATATGGAAGTGCTCACAGATTTGGAATCATTAAATTTATTTCTTGAAATAGAGGAAACAATCCGGATGAACAATGTCCTTTCACTTGATAGGCTCAATTTACTTCCGAAATATTGGAGGAACTTAACAATACCACTTCTAGAGAAGCAACAAAAAGTTAACGAGTACAAGTAACCCTATATAAGCATCTGAAATAAAACTTGATTATGCTAATCGAGTAGGAAGCTAACCATTAATTGATTAGCTGTCCTCTCACACCACCGTGCGTACCGTTCGGTACACGGCGGTTACAGAATTTTAATATGTGCATCTGAATATATCTTAGTAGGGTTTTTA
>JAVBKL010000123.1:0-11903 GCA_031554055.1 Eubacteriales bacterium
ATCGCTTCGTCCAACGATGTATGTACATTCGGTTGGTTTTATACTTTATAGCTGCTTTTGTTGCCCCATGCTTCTTGGCGTAATTTATTAGTGATAGACGATAACTTACTACCTGTGATACAATAGTCATGCGAAAACCCGGCTTTCGTGATGTGTTGTGGTGATTCAACTCTATCATATTTGGCGTGTTTTCGCTTTACTTTTTTCTTAGGTGTAACACAGGTATTGTAATCCTACAAGAAGGTGTATGCCAACTCTCGTTTTTTCTTTGGGGCTGGCGAGACAGCCCCTTTTGTTTTGAGGGATATGAAAAGCCAGTTACGCAAAAATAGCCCTAATGGAGGGCTATTTGACAATTTTCAATTGATATGTACGTTCGTCTAGTTTCTTCACATCTTCCCACATGTAGCGCTGTTCTGTTTTGATTTCTTTCATGTCGGTTTTGATGTGTTTGATGTCAACTTTAATGCCTTTGACCTCGGTCTCGAGATTATTAATTTTACTTACCAATGTTTCTAGCAAAGACAGTATTTTTTCTTCGTTGTTCATAGGAACACCTCTTCAAATGCTATTATAGTATATGGCAGCAAAATTTTCAATATGAAAAAGCTGTGTCAAAAAAATCCCACAAAAAAGAACCCACAACAGGCAAACTGTTGTGGGTTCAAAAACGACTTACTCATAATTCTTTTTAGGTTTTTTGATCGGTGCTGCAGTTGTATCTTTTGAGCCAGCGACTTCAGTTTTTTTCTTTTTTACTTCTTTCTTTTGAGGGGTTTTGCCTCCCATGAATAACGCCTCCTTTTGTATAATGGATAGTGTGCTGTTGGGTAAAAGGACTTGATTCAATAGTTCCAGTCAATAACTATTATAAGCTTTAGGTCTGAAAATGTAAAGAGGGCAAAGTGCATTGCATTTAGGTTCTCCAATTTTCATAATGAATAAAATCGGCAAATTAAACAAATATTTAACAAAACACATGAGCGTCATTATCAGTAATTTATATATTCAACAGATAAACAATGTGTTATAATCCAATGACAAAAACGAATGATTTTATGTAAAATTCCGTAACTTATAAACAGTTTTGGAATTTGAGTCCCTTATTGTTCATTAAGTTATAAATAGAGGGACTACCTTGAATTGATGAAACAAAAAATTCATTTCATGGGGTCTTTCTTTTTTTATTCTATAGCATTGTATTATTGTTCTTACATTATGAAAGGGGTTAGATTTATGTTAAACAAAAAATCAATCAATGACTTAAACGTTTCAGGAAAGAGAGTGCTCGTGCGCTGTGACTTTAACGTTCCACTTAAGGACGGTAAAATTACGGATGAAAACAGAATCACAGCAGCTCTTCCCACAATAAAAAAACTTATAGAAGATGGTGGCAAAGTTGTACTTTGTTCACATCTAGGAAAGCCAGACGGCCCAGATCCAAAGGCAACGCTAAAACCTGTTGCAGTTAGGTTATCAGAACTTTTAAATAAGGAAGTTGTGTTTGCTGCTGACGACGAAGTAGTTGGCGAAAACGCAAGAAAAGCAGTTGAAAACATGAAGAATGGTGATGTTGTTCTTTTGGAGAACACACGTTTCCGCAAGGAAGAATCTAAGAACAAAGAAGCTTTCTCAAAGGATTTAGCGAGCATTGCAGATGTGTTTGTAAACGATGCGTTTGGCTCATCGCACAGAGCACATTGTTCAACAGTGGGCGTGACAGAATTTGTTTCTGAATCCGCTGTTGGCTATTTAATGGAAAAAGAAATCGAGTTTTTAGGAAACGCAGTGAACAATCCAGTTAGACCATTCGTTGCGATTTTGGGCGGAGCAAAAGTTTCTGATAAAATAGCGGTGATTAATAACTTGCTTGATAAAGTTGACACGTTAATTATTGGCGGCGGCATGGCATATACATTTATGAAAGCAAAAGGTTATGAAGTTGGCAAATCTTTGCTAGAAGCAGATAAAGTTGAATACGCAAAAGAAATGATTGAGAAAGCAGCAGCAAAAGGCGTTAACTTCTTAATTCCTGTTGACACAGTTGTTGTAAAAGAGTTCAAGAATGATACAGAGTTTAAAACAGTTCCATCGTCAGAAATTGAAAGCGATTGGCAAGGTCTTGACATCGGCGAAAAAACTCGTGAGATTTTTGCAGACGCAGTGAAAAGTGCAAAGACAGTTGTTTGGAATGGACCGATGGGCGTTTTTGAGTTTGAAAATTTTGCAAAAGGCACAATAGCTGTGGCTAAGGCTCTTGCAGAAATTGAAGCAACAACAATTATCGGCGGCGGTGATTCGGCGGCGGCTGTAAACCAACTTGGATTTGGCGATAAAATGACTCATATTTCTACAGGTGGCGGTGCTTCTCTTGAATTTTTAGAGGGCAAAGAACTTCCAGGCGTTGTAGCTGTTCAAGATAAATAGGCAGATAAATAAAAATTGGAATCAAAGAGGAGAATTTTGATGCGTAAAAAAATTATTGCCGGAAACTGGAAAATGAACAAGACGCCAGCCGAAGCGGTTGAACTCGTAAACATGTTAAAAGACAAAGTAAACACAGAACTATCCGATGTGGTATTCTGTGTTCCCTCGATAAATTTAGTACCAGTACTTGAAGCTGTTAAAGGAACGCACATTTCGGTTGGAGCACAGAATATGCACTTTGAGGACAGCGGTGCTTATACGGGAGAAATCTCTGCCAAGATGCTCAAGAGCATTGGTGTTTCTCATGTAATCATCGGACATTCAGAGCGTAGAGAATATTTTTCAGAAACAGATGCAACTGTGAACAAAAAAGTTCTCAAGGCAATCGAAGCAAAACTCACACCAATCATTTGCTGTGGCGAAACTTTGGCACAGAGAGAACAAGGCATTACAGTTGACTTGGTGCGTATGCAAATTAAAATTGCACTACGAGGTGTTTCAGAAGCAGATGCGAAGGATGTTGTTCTTGCTTACGAGCCAATTTGGGCAATCGGCACAGGGGTAACTGCAACGTCACAACAAGCAGAAGAAGTTTGTGCAGCAATCCGCACAGTTGTTTCCGAGATCTATAACAAAGAAGTTTCTGATTCAGTTAGAATCCAGTACGGCGGAAGCGTAAGCGGAGCAAATGCTACTGAATTGTTTAAAATGCCAAACATTGACGGCGGTTTAGTTGGCGGTGCAAGCCTTAAGCCAGAATTTGAAAATATCGTTAATTATTAAGGAGACTTCTTATGATCAAGAAACCAACGGTTCTGATGATATTGGACGGATTTGGTATAAATGATAGCGAAAAAGGGAATGCTGTTAAAATAGCAGAAACCCCAAACATTGATTCCATTTTAAAGAAATATCCAAACGAAAAAGGTTATGCAAGCGGATTGGACGTTGGTTTACCAGATGGACAGATGGGAAATTCGGAAGTAGGGCACTTAAACATGGGTGCTGGCCGAATCGTTTATCAAGAGCTTACTAGAATTACAAAGTCAATCCATGACGGCGATTTTTTTACGAACGAGGGACTTGTTTCTGCCATTGACAATTGTAAGGACTTTGACTCATCTCTTCATTTATATGGGTTGTTATCGGACGGTGGGGTTCATAGCCACAACGAGCATTTGTATGCACTGTTAAAGCTTGCCAAACAAAGCGGCTTAACGAAAGTTTTTGTTCACGCATTTTTGGACGGACGTGACACACCTCCGACATCAGGCAAACAATATCTTCATGAGCTTGAAGTGAAAATGCAAGAAATTGGCGTTGGAAAAGTGGCAACAATTTCTGGACGTTATTATGCAATGGACAGGGACAAACGCTGGGAACGTGTTCAGCTTGCCTACAATGCACTCGTTCTTGGAAAAGGCAACCAAGCCGCTTCTGTTTCTGAATGTATTGACAAGTCGTATGAGGCAGACATCAAAGATGAATTTGTTCTACCGACCATTATTATGGACAAAGATATGCCGACGGCTACAATCAAAGAAAATGATTCGATTATTTTCTTCAACTTTAGACCAGATAGAGCAAGGGAAATTTCAAGACCATTTTGCGATCCTGATTTTACAGAAATCGTTCGTGAACGTGGGTTCATCAAGCTTAAGTATGTTTGCTTCACGGAGTATGACGTGACAATTCCAAACAAGATTGTTGCATACAAGCCAGATAGCCTTGACAATACTTTGGGCGAATATTTATCAAAGCTTGGAAAAACGCAATTAAGATTGGCAGAGACAGAAAAATATGCACACGTAACGTTTTTCTTTAATGGCGGCGTGGAAGAACCAGTGACAGGCGAGGACAGAATTTTAGTTCAGTCCCCAAAGGTAAGAACCTATGACTTACAACCAGAGATGAGTGCGGTTGAAGTGACAGACGCTTTGGTTTCAGATATTTTGGCAAAGAAACACGATTTAATTGTAATCAATTATGCAAACCCAGACATGGTAGGACATACTGGCATTCTTGAGGCGGCTGTTAAAGCGGTTGAGACGGTTGACACTTGTCTTGGACGAGTGATGGAAGCTTTGCTCCAATCAGACGGGCAAATGTTTCTTTGTGCTGACCACGGAAACTGCGACAAAATGTTTGATGAAACAGGCGAGCCGTTTACGGCACACACAACAAACCCAGTTCCTTTTGTTTTAATTAATTCTGATGCAAAAGGAATTGATCAGGGCGGTAAACTTTGTGATATTGCTCCGACCTTGCTTGATATGATGGGACTTGAGAAACCAAAAGAAATGACAGGACGTTCATTATTAATTAGATAATTAGAAGGAGACGTTTAATGCGAAACTACGTTCAAATTATTGATGTGTATGCTCGAGAAATTTTAGACTCAAGAGGAAATCCGACGGTTGAAGTGGAAGTTTTGGTTGAGAACGACCAGCTCAAAAGATTTATGGGAAGAGCGTCTGTTCCCTCTGGCGCGTCAACTGGTGCTTTTGAAGCAGTAGAACTTCGAGACGGCGGAACAAGATACAAAGGGCTTGGGGTCGAAAATGCAGTTAAAAATGTAAATGATGTGATTGCACCAGAACTTATTGGGCAAAATGTGTATGACCAAACTGAAATTGACAAAATTATGATTGAGCTTGACGGAACGCCAAACAAAGCCAAATTGGGTGCCAATGCCATTTTGGGTGTTTCGATGGCGACAGCAAAAGCAGCAGCAGAATCTTTGGGCATTCCACTTTATAAGTATCTCGGCGGTTTTAACGCAAAAACATTGCCGGTGCCAATGATGAACATTTTAAACGGCGGAAAACACGCAGATAACACGGTAGACTTGCAAGAGTTTATGATTATGCCTGTTGGAGCGAGTAACTTTAAAACTGCACTTCGTATGTGTACGGAGATTTATCACAATTTGAAAAAAGTTTTGCAAAACAAAGGTCTTTCGACTGCTGTAGGTGATGAGGGTGGATTTGCGCCTGACCTTGCCACCGCAGAAGAAGTTATTGATTTGATTTTGGAAGCTGTAAGACTCTCGGGGTACAAACCGGGTGAAGAAATTAAAATTGCCATGGACGCTGCTGCAACAGAGCTTTTTGTTGAGAGTGATGGAAAATATCATTTCCCAGGAGAAAGCAAAATGAAAGGCACGGACGTTGTAAGAACTTCGGAAGAAATGGTCGATTACTATGAGAACCTCGTAAATAAGTATCCGATTATTTCTATTGAAGACGGACTTTCCGAAGAAGATTGGAAAGGCTGGAAACTGCTTACAGACAGGCTTGGCAAAAAAATCCAGTTGGTGGGCGATGACTTGTTTGTTACAAACACGGAACGTCTGCAAAAGGGAATTGATCTTGGCGTTGCCAATTCGATTTTAATAAAAGTAAACCAAATCGGGACACTCACGGAAACATTTAACGCAATCAGTCTTGCCAATAAAAATAATATGACGTCGATTGTATCCCATCGCTCTGGTGAAACGGAAGATGCAACGATTGCAGATATAGTTGTTGCGGTAAACGCTGGACAAATTAAGACGGGTGCTCCTGCAAGAACAGACAGAGTTGCAAAGTATAATCAGCTTCTTCGCATCGAGGACGAACTCGATGAAGTTGCCGAGTACCCCGGGCTCAAAGCTTGGTTTAACATAAAATAATAAAAAAGCTGTGTCAAAGCGGAGTAAAATTCGGCTTGGCACAGCTTTTAGTATATTTATTCTTGTAAAAACACGATAAATATTATATCATGAAATGAAACAGCATTTATATAAAACAAGGAGGCTTTTCAATGGACGTAGGAGTAGGTAGTTTTAAGATTGATCATGATGAATTATTAAGAGGTGTTTACGTTTCGAGAAAAGATTACATCGGTAATGAGGTTGTTACAACTTTTGATATAAGAATGAAACGCCCTACAATTGAGACGCCAATGGACGTGCCAGCGATTCACACGCTTGAACATTTGATGGCAGTATATATCCGCAGTGAAGAGAGCGGTTGGGCAGAGAGAATGATTTATGTGGGACCTATGGGTTGCCGCACAGGAATGTATATTATAATGAAGAACGATTTAACAGTTGAGGATATTTTGCCTGTTCTTAAAGAGACTTATCAATATATTAAAAACTTTGAAGGCATTGTACCTGCTACAACTTCAAGGGAATGTGGAAATTATTTAGACCATAACTTGCACTTGGCAAAGCTTGAGTCCAAGATTTATTTGGAAGAGGTTTTAGAGAACATGAAACCAGAAAATATGGTTTATCCTGAATAAATTATAATTGCTTTAGGAAGGAGGCTTTCGTAAGCGTCTATGAGTGAAAAAGCAGAGATTACGCCCCCAGTACCCGAAGACAATGGCCAAGACAAAAGAATTAGGATAGCGACCTCTATTCCTAGCCTTAAAAATAAAATCCAGTTAAATCTCGAGGGCAACCTTGAAGTGATTTATTGGTATATAAAATTTAACATTCCGCTTGACCCTGTAACAATCACCAATAAAACGATGGGTGTTACAGATACAAGCGGCTATATTATGCGTACAGATATTGAATATAACATTGATCGAAACTTAATTGTTGTTTCGCCGCTTGATACTTACGAAGAAAATCGGTATTACTTGCTTAGAATTTCCAGAACAGTGCGTTCGGCAAAAGGTCAACAGTTAAGGTCACAGATTAATATTTTATTTAAGATACTGGACAATCAAATTTCTGATTATAAAGTTTTACGTGATAATGTTAGGATTCCCACTGCAAAAAGTCGCCCGTCCAACTACGATGAACTCTACACAAGGTCGAAAGTGTATTCGTTTCAAGGCAAGGAAATGGAAAGCATTACACAAAACAAACTGCCTATTGCAGATGTGAACATCAATTTCTACGGAGCACTTGCCGGAATCATTATTACTTTTGGAAGCTTCTTTGTTGGGAATATGATTTTTACGGTAATCAGTGTGGCAATTGCTTGTATGGGGCTTGCACATATTTTTCAGCAAATGAATAAAGGTCCGACTCGTTCGCTTAGGATTTATAACAAGGGAGCAAAAAAGTTTAACCAAGAAAATTATATCGGAGCAAAAGAATTGTTTGAGAAAGCTCGCTTGTTTGATGATTCAAACGAGTATGCAGATTATGCAATGTATAAAGTTGATTTTTATTTAAACAATCAGAAGTTTTTTAAAGAAGAGCCAAAAAAGGCTGGGCAAAAGAAAAACGGAAAATAAGAATTGAGTATCAGCTAGGAGAGATAGGCATTGGAACTTAGAGAGGTTCAAAATAGATTTTTTGACATTTATGGCGATGGCGAAGCGGGTTCGTTTCATTCGCCAGGCCGTGTAAATTTAATTGGTGAACATACGGACTATAACGGTGGTTCAGTTTTTCCATGTGCTTTAAGTTTTGGAACGTTTGGTGTTGCCAGAAGAAGAGATGATAACTTAATCAGGCTTGCATCAACAAATTTTGAACTTCGGGTTGAGGCACAAAGCAGCGAAATTGTTTACAACAAAAAAAACGACTGGGGAAATTATTTGCTCGGAATCGTAAAAGAGTTTCAAAGTTTGGGATTTAAACTCGGCGGCGTGGATGTTTTAATTTCTGGAAACATTCCAAATGGGGCTGGGTTATCGTCCTCCGCAAGTGTTGAGCTACTCATGAGTGTGATTTTAAACGAGCTTTTTGATTGCAAAGTGGATATGGTTGAAATGGTGAAGCTATCACAAAGATCAGAGAACAACTTCATTGGGCTTAACTGCGGCATCATGGATCAGTTCGCAATTGGCATGGGAAAAAAGGATAATGCGATTCTTTTGAACTGTGGCACTCTTGATTATAAATATATTGATGCAAAGTTTGGCGAATATAAAATCGTAATTGGAAACACAAATAAAATGAGAAAGCTCGGCGATTCCAAGTACAACGAAAGATGTGCCGAATGTGGCGAAGCCGTCAAGCAGATTAATGCTAAGCGTCCGATTCAATTGCTCGGGGAACTTAACGGAATAGATGAGCTTAACGAAGTTTCTCATTTGATTACAAGCCCAATTGTGAAAAAACGTGCCGAGCACGTTGTGAGTGAAATTGCAAGAACAAACGAAGCGGCAGAAGCGTTGACAAACGGACAACTCGTAAAATTTGGGCAATTGCTTGTTCAGTCACATGAATCTTTAAGAGATTTATATGAAGTAACCGGTTTTGAACTGGATACAATGGTGGAGCTTTCTCTTGCAGAAAAAGGCGTTCTAGGCTCAAGAATGACAGGTGCCGGATTTGGTGGTTGCACGGTAAGCATCGTCAAAGAGGATTGTGTGAGTGCGTTTATTGAAAATGTAAGCCGTGGTTATCTCGAAAAAACAAAACTTGTGCCAGAATTTTACATAGCAGATGTGGGTGACGGCACAAAGAGGTTGGTGTAAAAGTGATTAAAATTGCAATTGAAAAGCTTTTATCGTATGCAATTAAAAATGAATTGATAGAAGAAAGCGATACCGTACAAATGAGGAATGAGCTGCTCGATTTGTTAAAGGTTGACAGTCCACATTTTGAACAAGTGGGTTGCAGCAACGAAAGTCCAACCGAAACTTTGGAGACCATTCTTGATTATTGTGCAGAGAATAACCTTTTAACACAAAACACATTTGGTTTTAGAGATTTAATGGCTGCAAAAATAATGGGTGTGTTAACGCCTCGTTCGAGTGAAGTTATAGGAAGATTCAGTGCAAACTACGATAAGAGTAAAGAGCTTGCAACGGATGTGTTCTACAAATTTTCGCAAAAAACAAATTACATCCAGACTGACCGTGTTGCCAAAAATTTATATTGGCGATATGATGGAAAATATAGGCAACTTGAAATAACCATCAATCTTTCAAAGCCAGAGAAAGATCCGCTAGAAATTGCGGCGGCAAAAAACCAAGTGCAATCAAATTACCCAAAATGTTTGCTCTGCATAGAAAATGTCGGGTTTGCGGGGCACATTAACCACCCAGCCAGACAAAACCATCGGGTCATTCCAGTTGCTTTATCTGGCAAGCCTTGGTATCTTCAATATTCGCCGTATGTATACTATAATGAACATTCAATTGTTTTTAATGCAGAACACACCCCAATGAAAATTAACCGTGAAGCATTTGAGCGGCTCTTTGAGTTTGTCGAGAAGTTTCCACATTACTTCATCGGTTCGAATGCGGATTTGCCGATTGTGGGCGGATCAATTTTAACGCATGACCATTTTCAAGGCGGCAGGCATGTGTTTCCTATGGAATTGGCAGAGGTTGTTTCTGAATTTACTCACAAGGATTACTGTAGCGTACAAATTTCTATTTTGAAATGGCCGATGTCTGCGATTCGGATTTCTGGCGAAGCAAGGCAATTAATTGACTTGGCAGATTATATTTTAACGAGCTGGCGGAATTATTCAGATGAGACACTTGAAATTCATGCGTTTTCGGATGATGTGCCACATAATACAGTTACGCCGATTGTTCGTATGAACAAAAACGGAGAGTTTGAGATGGACTTGGTTTTGAGAAACAACAGGACTTCAAACGAACACCCATTTGGAATTTTTCACCCACATGCTGATTTGCATCATATTAAAAAGGAAAACATTGGGTTAATCGAGGTAATGGGGCTTGCCGTATTGCCGGCAAGATTAAAAGACGAGTACCCAGACCTTGAAAACGATTTAGAGAAACAAAAATATATAAGCGGAATTTTCGAGCGAGTGCTTGAAGACGCTGGAGTTTTTAAGCAGACGGACGATGGTTTAAAAGGCTTCTTTAGGTTTATGGGTAGTCTTGGAATGGAGAATTAACATGGACGAAACGCAAGTTGTTATCATGCAAAAGGATAAAGGAACTGGATTTTTAGAAAAGGAGCTTGCTTCTTTTAAAATTTTTGAGCATGAAAATTTGATTGTAAATGTATTTGCTGATTATATTGATAACCCATCGGAGCTTTTTGTGTATATGAAAATCACAACGGAGCGAGATGTGTTGGATTGGGAATTTTTAGCTATATACGATTATTATGACGAAGAACGAATCATAAGTGGTGGTGTAACCAACGTAAGCGAAATTGAAGATTGTTATAACCCTACTTGGGAAATTATTTTTCCGTTTAATGAGCTTGAACTGGAAGACCAAATTCAAAATATTTTGAATCTGCATTTTGCGGAGCTTATGGATGTTTACGAAACAATAAAAGACAAGGAATCGGAGTATTCTGAATAATGGGTCAAGAGACTGTAAAGGGCATGATAGAAAATGTAATTTTTCAAAATGCTGAGAATGGGTTCACGGTGTTTTCGCTTGAGAAAAGTGAAGAAAACAGCGGGAGCCTTGTTTGCGTTGGAATAATGCCTAAAATATCAGTTGGAGAATACCTAAAAGTAACAGGGAGCTATGTAAACCACGCCACGTATGGCGTTCAACTTAAGATTGAGCAATTCGAAAAATCATTGCCTGATGACGAACAGTCCATTGAGAAATACTTGGGCTCGGGCATTATAAAAGGTGTACGAGAGCGGCTTGCAAAAAAAATTGTCAAGAAATTCGGCAAGAACACGCTTACAATTCTTGAAGAGTACCCCGAGATGCTTGCAGAAATTAAAGGGATCACAATTGAAAGAGCACAAGAAATCTGTGCCATCTTCCACGAACAAGCCGAGCAAAGGCGAGTGATTATGTACTTGCAAGACCAAGGTATTTCGTTCTCGTATGCAAACAAACTTTATAAACGTTATCGTGGTGCGACAATAGAAATTGTAAAGGAAAATCCTTATGTTTTGGCGGAAGAAATTGATGGCATCGGTTTTAAAACGGCGGACAGCATTGCATTTAAATTGGGTATGCCCAAGGAATCTTCATTTCGAATCAATTCGGGTGTTAAATATCTTTTGATGCAGGCGACAGGCAATGGGCATACATATTTGCCAAAGGACATTTTGATCAACGATTCAGCAGAACTTTTGGAAGTGGACGGAAGTCTCATTTCAAACGCCCTAAGTGAGCTTCAAATGCAGAGAACACTTTGGCAAGAAAATATAGACGGCGAAATTTGCGTTTATTTGAATTACTATTATTATGCAGAGAGCTACGTCGCAAAGAAGTTGCTCGAGCTATCCAAAACTGTGATTGACAAAAGCGGCAATGTTGAATCGGAGATTGCAAGCATCGAGAAAGCAACTGGCATTTTGCTTGCAGAAAACCAGAAGAATGCGGTTGGAGCAGCTTTAAAACATGGGGTATTTGTCATCACAGGTGGCCCCGGCACAGGAAAAACAACTACGATCCGAACTATAATCAGTGTACTTGAAATGCGTGATTACAAAGTGGAACTTGCAGCACCAACAGGTAGAGCTGCAAAAAGAATGTCAGAAGCCACAGGCAAGGAAGCCAAAACAATCCACAGAATGCTCGAGATTTCTTTTGAGGACGATTCAAGGCACCAAATTTTT
>JAVBKL010000186.1:0-4291 GCA_031554055.1 Eubacteriales bacterium
AGATTGCGACACAAATTGATGCAGAAATCAAGAAAATCGTTGATGAGTCCTATGCGGAAGCGATAAGAATTTTAAATGAATACATTGACATACTTCATAGTATTGCAGATTTGCTTATTGAGAAGGAAAGAGTTACTGGTCAAGACATTCGTAAGTTTTTCCCAGAGGGCGTTTTAAAAGAAAAATTACGTTCCGGCATGATGACAGAAGAGTCCGCAGAATTGTTTTTGGTGAATGAAAAAATAATATTTGATGCAGCGAATGCATAAAATAAATCAGAAGAGACACGCGAGAACAAATAAGAAGCTAGCTCGGAGGAAAAACCACATGGAGAACCAGAGCAAAAAAAATGAAACGGAACTCAAAGTAGGAATTGAGTATGAGCTAAAGCAAACTGTCAAGTATGAACACACGGCAGAAGCATATGGAAGCGGAGCGCTAGAAGTATTTGCCACGCCACATATGATTGCTTTAATGGAAGGCTCGGCAATGCTTGCGGTTAAAGATTTGCTACTACCAACGCAAACAACAGTGGGTACAAAGGTAAACATTGAACATATTGCGGCAACTCCTGTTGGCATGGAGGTTCGTGCACTTTCAAAGTTAATTGAAGTTGACGGACGACGACTTGTGTACGAAATCGAGGCGTGGGACGAAAAAGAACGAATCGGCTTTGGTACGCACGAGAGGTTTGTTATCTATTCTGATAAGTTTCTTGAAAAAGTGAAAAATAAAAAATAGCCTTGTGATAACTACAAATTAATCCAAGTATTCACCAAATGAAAAGCTCGTTCATAGTATATCACAGGAGTGTACAACTCCTAAAAATATATTTAAGGAGGATTTTTTATGGATACTTGGGTTAACAGTATTGTAGATTCAATGTTTCGCTATATCGGCCAAACAGTAACCATCTTTACAACTAGCGGAGGACTTTCTGGTAGTGGCTTTACAGGCGTTTTACTTTCCGTTGATTGTAACACAGTACGTCTTTTAGCCGATGTGGGAGCATCACCAGCTTGTCCAATCGGAAGCACTTGCACAGGTCCAATCGGCGGTTATGGCGATGGATTCGGTGGCGGTTTTGGCGGTGGCTGCGGTGGTGGCGGTGGATTTTATGGCAATCCTCTTGGAGCGATTTGCGTAATCCCAACACGAGCTATTGCGTGCTTTACACACAATGCAATCTAACAGTTTAGCAAAGAGGGCGGCGATGTCTATCGCTGCCTCTTTTATATTTACATAAAAAAAGTGCATCGACTTTTCTCGATACACTTAATTTTCAAATTTTATTACCAAAAACGTCTGTAGAAGTATGGGTTATAAGGTCTGTAATAAGTGTTTCTAAAGAACCAAGGGGAATAAAAACGATTAAATTGATAAGGATTATTATATCCAAAACCATACCAATTTCTAAAAAAAGGATACCACATAGGAAGCACCTCCTTGTTGTTTTTTATATAGTATTCGAGAAAAAAGAAAGTGTGACAAGCCAAAAAAAGCCACGTCTTTATAAATGAATCATAAAGACATGGCGTAAGTATACGTTAATTTAATTTTATAGAGTTCGTTATCTCTGAAATAAACTGTGTTAGTCGGGAATTGAATTTTTCGAGTGCTTCAAAATAATTTCTAGCTTCTGGGTACTGCGAAAGGTTTTCGTAGTCACGTTTAAGTTCTTCCATGATAAATTGACTTTGCGATTGGGTTAGATTATTATTATATAAGCTATCTTGTTTTTTTAAAAACTGTCTTACTGAATTGTTAATGTTAGGATTTTTAACTAGAGAATTATTTATTTGTGTTAAACTGACAAATTCATCAGTATTTTTTAGATATTTTACAGCTTCTTGAACAGCTTTAGAGTTATCCAAAGGCTTAACCCCCTTCTATTTTGATATGTTAATAACATTTAATTCGAATAAAGTTTTTCAACTATAACATAATATATGTTTTTTAAAATAAAATGTGTGCTTTGGCAAGAACTGAATAGCTACATATGATTGACTTTTAGAAAAAATTGTGGTAAAAATGTAGTGTATGTAAGCTTGTAAAAATTGTTATCTACTCATCGTTCAATTTGCTTTATAAAATTTTGCCTTTTACATAATAATAATGTATATTAACTCATTGCAAATCATTGTCGATAAACTAAATATCCAATATTTTTGAAATATAAGAAGTTATAACAATTGTAGTTTTTTTGATAAAAGGAGTGCCTATATGATTTTTGATAATATGCTTACTCAAAATTCTGTTTTAGAAACTGCGATGCAGGCGTCTATGGTTCGAAAAGATGTTATCTTAAACAATATTGCTAACGTTGATACACCGGGATACAAAAAAAAATCGGTGCTCTTTGAACAATCGTTAAGAGAATCGATACGCCAGTCACGAGCGACTGGTTCTTTGGATTTATCCAAGGCTGTGCCACGAGTATCGGAGATCCATGAGAATTTTAATTACCGCATTGATGGCAACAATGTTGACATTGAAACAGAAATGGTAGACTTGTACGAGAATTCGATTCGATATGATACGATGGCAAATAGTGTAATGAGTAATTATAAGAGAATAAATATGGTTCTAATGGGCAGATAAAACACCATGAACTGTATTGCTTTGGCTATCGTAATAATCAATATTCTTTTGGGAGGTAAATAAACATGGCTTTTTTTGATTCGCTAAATATTTCTGCCAGTGCACTAACAGCACAAAGACTCAGAATGGATGTTATTTCTGAAAATATTGCAAACGTTAATACCACAAGAGGAAAAGACGGCGCAGCTTATAAACGCAAAATTACAACATTTGAAGAAAAAAGAGATGTAACAACATTTTCGGCTGAACTAGATTCGGCAATTTCAAAATCAATGCAAGGGCAAGGCGTGAGAGTTAGACGCATTGAAGAAGACAAAACAGCTGGGCCTAAAATTTACGATCCTGGGCATCCTGATGCAGATAAAGAAGGATATGTTGCTATGCCAAATGTAAACACTGTTATAGAAATGGTAAACATGATTTCTGCAAGTAGGGCTTATGAGGCAAATGTTACTGCAATGAACACAGCTAAAACAATGAATTCAAAAACTCTTGAAATAGGACGTTCATAATAGAGTTATAAAATAGAATGCCCGAAACATAGGAAGTGTTTTGGCGTAAAATTTCGGGGGAACCAGAGCAATGAAAATTGAATCGGACATGAACAATGTAAATAATATTTCGTTTAAAATGGATATAGCCGGAGTTGGTGGGAATACTGCAAAAACAGGGGTAGAAAAAAACAGCCTGTTTGAGCAATTCTACACAGCGGCTCTTGATGTAGTGGACGAAACAAATTTGTATAGCCAACAGGCGGAGCAAATGCAAAGAGATTTTGCATTGGGTAAGACTGACAACGTTTTAGCAGTTACCATGGCTCAAGAAAAAGCAACTAGCACGTTAAACTTTACAGTTCAAGTGACAAACAAAGTAATTGAAGCTTACAGAGAAATTATGCGCATACAATTGTAAAATTATTCAAGTTGTTAAAACATTTATTTGAATTGAGGCGTGTAGATGCTGTTAAAATCACTTGACCGTTGTGAAGATGTTTTTTGTGTGCTGTGCTTCGCAATATTTAATGGAAATAAAGTTAAAAGCAATGTAAATCGCAGCAAAACGAGACTTTCTTTTTTCTTTCGAACTAAGATGAACGTTTTGTGTGCAAAATAGATAGTGTCCGTTAAGAGTGGGTTTCATGACGAGGCACTTATTGTTCTGTATAAATATTTTCATATTGTTACTTTCCATTCATAAATTATGTATTTATAATGTATGTAGTGCTTTAAAGCTCTTTGAACCGATAATTTTAGGGTGGTGAGTAGATGCAAGATAGGTTTCGCGATATGAGAAAAGCGACAGTCGGACGATGGAAAGCACAAAAACCAACTCGAAAAATTTTGCTTGGTATGTTCGGAGCGGCTCTGGTTGTTACGCTTTCCATAACTATCTATATGACAACCCGAGTCGAGTGGATGGTACTGGTTAATGGACTAGATGCATCTGAAATAGGACAAATTCAAAATGAACTCAAAGAACAAAATATAGATTCCAAATTTGTTGGTCATGCAACTGGTATTTCAGTTCCGAAAAAATTAAAAAACGAAGCACTTATAGTTTTAGCAAATAGTTCGGCCGTGAGCAGTATGGATTTCACATTTCAAGATGCAATTGGAGCTAGTGGAATGGGTTCAACAGAAAGCGTTAAACGTGCAAGTTTTAAAAGATTATTTGAAAGTGATTTAAATAG
>JAVBKL010000184.1:0-7146 GCA_031554055.1 Eubacteriales bacterium
TATGCAAAACCTTGCTATGGTTTCAGAAAATGCAAAGGTCGCTTCAATCGGTGGTTACTTATCAGAAGAAGAAATTAAAGTTGTGAAAGAAATGATGGAAGAAAACAAAAGACTTTCAGAACTATACTGCACTGGTTGCGAGTATTGCTTGCCATGCGAACAAAATATTAACATACCTCATATTTTTAACCTCATGAATTACCACAAAGTCTATAAGTTGACCGATTTTGCAAAAGCAGAGTACGCCAAACTTAAAGTTGACTTTGATGCAAGAAGCAACGATGAGAAGAAAAAAGGTCTTGACGCTTCTTCTTGCATAGAATGCGGGCTGTGTGAAAGTAAATGTCCACAGCACTTGAAAATTATTGAGCAGCTAAAAGAAACTAAAAATGCTTTAGCATAGAAAAACGACCTTTCGCTTATGTGCGAGAGGTCGTTTTTTCGTAAACCTTAAATCCAATTTCAATGGAAACAGTGGTTCCAACCAGAACTTCACTCTTCACGTTTATTTTTCCACCGATTAACTTTAAGAGTTGCAAAGTGATTGCCATTCCAAGCCCTGTTCCTTCGAAAGTCGTTCTTGAAGATGAGGAATGAAACTGTTCAAATGGGACAAACAACTTGTCGAGCTGTTCTTGTTTCATACCTATTCCTGTATCTTGTATGATGATAGATAAATATGCTTTTTTACCGCCCGAGGTATCAGTATCCATTCCAAGTAATGAAAAGTGAAGGGACACCTGTCCGTCAGTAGTAAATTTTACCGCATTGTCCAAGATGTTTTTCAAAATTTGACAGACCCTGTCTTTGTCACCGATAAGCAAACGAGGAATATTCGAGGGAACATCAACTTCGAAAGTGAGATTTTTGCCTTTAGAATAAATAATATCCTCTATAACCAATTTGGTGTCGTTTATGACTTCATCCAGATTAAAGTTTTCTTCTCGTATCTGAATAGAGTTGTCTTCCATTTTAGAGAAATCAAGAATATCGTTGATGATTACCATAAGATTTTTTGAAGCAGCATTAATCTTAACAAAATAATCTCGTGAGCTTTGTGACTGCTCTTTGATTGCACCGACTTCTGACAAGCCAATGATTGCATTCATAGGGGTGCGAATTTCATGGCTCATGTTAATAACAAACTTATTTTTGAGGTCACTCACTTCACGTTCTTTTTCCATTATTTTGTTTTGGGCAGTCGTTACAACAAAAAGCATTAAATTGATGTGTTCAAGCATATACGCCCAATCGCCCTTAAACAGAGAAACATTCGCTCTTTTATAAAAATCTCCGCTTGAAGCTGCATTCGTAATATTTAAAACTTCACAATTGATTCTTGAAAGATTGGATTGCAATTCTCCTACGGCATAGTTTATTTCTGCTTTTTTACCAGGATACTTTGTTAGTGCAATATCAAAATTTCCGTCTGATAATTTATTAAGTGACTCCGAAATTTCAGTTATCATACCAACATAAGACAGTAACATATTATTTATTTCTTGTGCCACGTCGCAGTAAGCACCGTCATACTTATGTACATCTAATTTTGCATCAATATTACCGAGTTCATGTTGGACAGCCAATTCTTTTAAATCTTTTGTCAGACCCTTAACCATGGATATGATGCTTGAAAAACTGGTTGCAAGTATCCCAAATTCATCGTTTGTTTGATATTTACTTACATCAACATCAAAATCACCGCTAGAAACTTTTAAGCCGTATTGTGATATTCGTTTCATTGCAGTAATTTTTTTAGTAACCATTAGGTTACTAAATACCACGCTCGCAATAATGCATAGCATAACAAGAGCAGCTACGGAGAAAGCGAGCATGGAAGCTTGCCTAGCATTGCGGGCTTCGGTTGAGCCTCTGGAATTAACAGAATTCTGAAATTTTTCAAGCGTTGAGTTAATTCTTGACTTTCCCAACTTGTACTGTTCGCCAAACATTAATGTTTGTGCTAGCTTGAAGTCTTTGGAATGTACAGAATCAAACGCTTGGATTTCTAACAGTGAAAGTTCGTTTGAATACTCCCGAGCTTGATTGAGAAGCTTGAGTTCTGTAGGGGAAGCACCCAGAAACGCCAGTTCCTGTATAGCTTTTTCACGTGACTTAACAACATCAATCTCATTAAAATAAGCGTTGTAATACTCTTGCTCGCCAAAAATAACATAGGTTTGGGCTTGAGTGGTTAAAAAATCAGAGGCAGCCTGTAGGTCGAGTCCGATTTGCTTATATTTGGCTTGGTTTGATACGATAAGCCGTTCCTTTTGAATGAACGCATTCATTGTAAAAAAAACAGAAATTGTAATTATGATAAAAACGACAGAAAGCACTGTTAGCAGCGAAGAAATTTTGGATTCTTTTCCCATTGCATCTCCCCATTCAAACATTTATGTCTATCCATTATAATTGCTTTCGCAAACAATTTCAACAATTTCAACAATTAAAAAAAATGAATTTGGAATAAAAATATTTATTCATTTGTAAAGTTTAAAGGGGAGGTCTCGCTTTTTTCTTAGCGAAATCTCCCCTTATCGTAAACTTTAAATCCAATTTCAATTGACACGGTTGTACCAATATTGACTTCACTCTCAACATTTATTTTTCCACCGATTAACTTTAAAAGTTGTAAAGTCATTGGCATTCCAAGACCCGTTCCTTGGAATGTCGTTCTCGAAGAAGAGTGAAACTGTTCAAATGGGACAAACAGCTTATCAAGTTGCTCTTGTTTCATACCGAGTCCAGTATCTTGAATAGTTATGGATAAATTTGCTTTTTTGTCTCCGTTTGCGTCAGGCTGAATTCCCAGTAATGACATGTGAAGGGATATTTTGCCCTCGATAGTAAATTTAACGGCATTGTGTAAAATGTTTTTCAAAATTTGGCAGAACCTGTCTTTGTCACCAACAAGCAAGCGGGGGATGTTCGGATGAATGACTACATCCAACTCGAGATTTTTGTCTTTTGTACGAATAATATCTTCGATTATTAATCGGGTATTGTTTATGGCTTCATCAAGATCAAAGTTCTCCTCACAAATTTGAAAAGAGGGATCTCCCATTTTTGAGAAATCAAGAATATCATTGATGATTACCATTAGGTTTTTTGAAGCAGTGTTAATCTTAACAAAATAATCTCGAGAACTTTCCGATTTCTCTTTGAATGCACAAACTTCGGACAAACCGATGATAGCGTTCATTGGAGTGAGAATTTCGTGGCTCATGCTTATAATAAACTTATTCTTGAGCTCACTTATTTCTCGTTCTTTTTCAATTATATTATTTTGATCGGTTACAACAAAGAGCATTAAGTTGATGTGTTCAAGCATATACGCCCAATCGCCCTTAAACAAAGAAACATCTGCTTTCTTATAAAAATCTCCGTTTGAAGCAGCATTGGTGATATTTAAAACTTCGCTATTAATTTTTGTAAGATTGGACTGCAGTTCATCAACGGCCAGGTTTATTTCTGACTTTAACCCGGGGTACTTTGTTAGCACAATATCAAAATTACCGTCTGACAACTTATGCAGCGACTCAGAAATTTCAGTTATCATATCAACATAAGAAAGTAACATATGATTTATCTCTTGAGCCACATTGTTGAAGGCACCGTCATACATATGTACATTTAATTTTGCATCAATATTGCCAAGTTCATGTTGAACGGCCAATTCTTTTAAATCTTTTGTCATACGTGTAATAACGGATATAATGCTTGAAAAACTGGTTGCCAGTATCCCAAACTCATCGTTTGTTTCATACTCGCTTACGTCTATGTCAACCTCGCCTCGTGAAATTTTTAAGCCGTATGCTGACATTCGTTTCATTGCACTAATTTTTTTTGCTATCATCAGGTTGCTAAATACTATGCTAACAATAATGCATAGCATAGCAAGAGCGGCTACAAAAAAAGAGATTGCAGAAGATTGCCTAGCATTTTGAGCTTCGGTTAGGCTTTTGGAAGTTATCAAACTTTGAAATTTTGCAAGCGTGGTATTAATTTTCGACTTTCCCAATTTGTAACGTTCGCCAAATATTAAAGTCTGTGCTAGTTTAATATCTTTGGAATGCACCGCATCAAATGCTTCAATTTCTATCAGAGAGAGTTCATTTGAATACTCTTTCGCTTGATTTAGAAGTTCAAGTTCAGTTGGAGAGGCACCTAATAATTTTAGTTCTTCTACAGCTTTTTCACGCGACCGAACAACATCAATCTCATTGAAATAAGCGTCATAATATTCTTTTTCACCAAAAACAACATAGGTTTGCACTTGTGTAGTCAAAAAATCTGAGACAGCCTGTAGGTCAAGTCCAATTTGCTTATACTGGGCTTGGTTATCAACGATAAGTCGTTCTTTTTGAATAAACTCGTTCATGCTAAAAAAAACTGAAATTGTTATTATGATAAAAACGACAGAAAGCACTGTTAGCAGTGAAGTGATTTTGGATTCCTTTCCCATACCATCTCCCTTTCGAACATTAAGTGTGCTTAATTATAATTGGTTTTCCTGATAATTACAACAATTATAAAATAAATTTTCAATCACAAGTAAAGCCTGATAATCCATCGTGCAAAAGTTGCTTCGCCGTTCTGGGCGTAATGTCAGAAAAAAACTCAATGTATAACTTGTCCGCCAAAATGTCTGTGAGTGATTTTGCGAGGACATCTCCGTTTGAAACATTGTATTCAGACTTAAAAATGCAATCAACAAAATTATCAATTAAACTTGCACTTATTTCAGAAATTGAGTTGTTCCTAAAATGAATAAGAACTTTGCCATTGACGATATAGTACAATGAAAATCCGTCCTCGTTGAAGGCACGGATAAAAAGGCAAATGGTTTTACCTTCCAAAATTGTATTAAATCTCTTTGAACGGTGCATAAGCCACTCCAAATTGTTAATTGTGTTTTTGACTTCTGCCGCTTTCTCAAAATTCAAATCATTCGAGTGGCTCATCATTTCGTTTTTAAGCTCTTCCAGTTTTTTACTAGAGTTCCCTCGTAGAAAGCTTATCACTTCTTCGATGACTTGTTTATAGCCAGTGGGCTCAATTTCTTGAGAGCACGCCCCAACACATGCGTTTAAATGATACCGTAGGCAAGCCCTGTTATTGGTTTTAGAAAATTCTTTGTTGCAGGTGGGCGTTTTCCAAACCTTGCTAATAAGTTCAAGTGCGTATATGGCACTGTCTTCATTTCTAAAACAACCAAAATAATCTGCATCATCGCCCGCAGAATAGGTGAGTGTTAGGGCGGGGTATTCGAGTTGGCTATTGATTTTTAGAAAAGGATAGGCTCGGTTGTTCTTCATTTGTGAATTGTATTTTGGCCAATATTTTTTGATTAATTGGTGCTCAAGGATTAACGCTTCTGTTTCGTTTTCTGTCACCACAAAATCTAAGTCTACAATTTCTTTTACAAGCCGTGGGATTTTATCATCCACAATATTTGGTGGCCTGTTAGAATTAATTGGAGCTTTTTGTATTTGAACTTGTGCGGGGTTTTGTTTGTGGTTGAAATATTGCCGCACTCTGTTTCTAAGTTTTTTTGATTTTCCAACGTAAATTATGATGCCGTCTTTATTTTTAAAAAGATAACAACCCGGTAAGAGGGGCAAGGCTTTTATTTTTTCTTTTAACATTTTCTCACTTCGCAGTCTTATAGTTAAAAATTGAAACAGGTAAAGATAAAATGATGATGATGCCAATTGAAATCACGCCAGCTACTTTAAATGTTTCGATTCCTTTGGCTGCCGCAAGTAAAGTGTCGTTGTTGATTGTAAAAAACATCGTATCATAAATTCCTTTTCCGGGAACTAAAGGGATGATTCCAGAAATTAAGAATAAAGTAATCGGCATTTTTCGATTGGTTGCCAAAATTCTGCTAAAAATAGTTACCGCCAAAGCGGCTACAAAGGTGCAGATGGTGATTGATAAAGAGAGCTGCAACGCCAATTGATAAAAAAGCCAGCCAAAAGAACCAACAAGACCGGCAAGTATCAGTTCGGATTTTGGAACGTTAAACATGATCGCAAAGCCTAGCGTAGCAAAGAAAGCCAGTATGAGTTGTATCATTAAACCAATAATCACAGGACATAACCTCCAAAAAGTAAAACCCAAATAGAAAGCGTTGAGCCAACCCCAGCGGCAATAGCGACAGCAACAAGCAATGCGTCTGTAATTCTGCCAGTTCCCGATAAAAAATCACCTTCAAGAATATCTCGTATGGCGTTGGTCAGGGCAATGCCTGGGACAAGAGGCATGATAGCACCGATAATAACTTTGTCCATATACTCAAAACCGTGGAAGTTTAAGTTCGTAAATATCAGTGTTAATAAGGTAAGCAATGCCGCACAGATTAAATTCGTTAGAATGCTTGCGACATTTTTTCGGCCCAAATAAAGCAGTAAAAAATAAGAACAACCACCAACACCGACAGAACTTAAACTTGACCAAACATCGCCACCAAACATATAGGCAAAGCAGCCGCAAGAAATGCTAGCGGCAAAAACTCGTACCATAGTAGGGTAGGGAACATGGGCATCAATTTTACAAAGTTCATCATGCAACAGGTCGGGAGATATCTTATTTTCCACGATTCTTCGTGATAAATTATTTATTAAAGCGATCTTGCCCAAATGAGTGGTTCGATTTTTGATTCTCTTCACCTGTGCGGTAAGCCCAGAACCTTCTTCTTCAGATTTCTCTACACTTGCCATAATTCCGGTTGTTGTTACAAAGGTTTCGGCGTTTTTTAATTCGTAAGACTTTAAAATCCGTTTCATGGTGTCTTCAACACGCCAAGTTTCAGCACCGCTTGTAAGCATAATTTCGCCAGCGTACATGGCGGCTTTTAATATTTTATCTGAGTTCATAATAAATCAACGCTCCAAAATTTTATCTTGTTAGTTTTAAGGTTAGTTCTATTTTACATCTTATTATATAAAAAATCCATTTAATTCTAAAATCTGTGGCAAAAGTTAGTACGTTATGTTATAATATATACGAACTAGACAGCAGTTTAAAAAATCAAGGGGGTTTTTTTATGTATGATTTAAGCGAAGTAAGGGATTTTGATCCTGAAGTTTGTAGTGCTATTGAACAAGAACTTGGTCGTCAACGAAATAATATTGAACT
>JAVBKL010000161.1:0-8870 GCA_031554055.1 Eubacteriales bacterium
GGTTCAAAACTTTTAATTATTGCAGAAGATGTTGAAGGCGAAGCGTTGACAACTCTTGTACTTAATAAATTAAGAGGAACATTTATTTGTGTAGCAGTTAAAGCTCCTGGCTTTGGCGACAGAAGAAAAGCTATGCTTGAGGACATCGCAATTTTAACAGGCGGTCAAGTGGTTTCATCAGAGCTTGGTATCGAACTCAAAGACGTTACGCTTGAAATGCTTGGTCGTGCAAAAACTGTTAAAATCGAAAAAGAAAATACAATCGTTGTTGATGGTGCTGGCGACAAAACAGAAATCAGCTCACGTGTTTCCCAAATTAAATCTCAAATTGAAGAGACAACTTCAGAGTTTGACAAAGAAAAACTACAAGAGAGACTTGCAAAACTTGCTGGCGGCGTAGCTGTTATCAAAGTTGGTGCTCCTACAGAAACAGAACTCAAAGAGAAGAAACTCCGTATGGAAGATGCTCTTGCAGCAACTCGTGCGGCTGTTGAAGAAGGCATTATTTATGGCGGCGGTTCTGCATACATTCACTCCATGCCACAAGTGCGTGAACTCATGAACAGCTTAGTTGGCGATGAGAAAACAGGTGCGGCTATCGTATTAAAAGCATTAGAATCTCCTGTTCGTCAAATTTCAGCCAACGCTGGAATCGAAGGTTCAGTCGTTGTGAACAAACTCATGGAAGTTGAAAAAGGAATCGGTTTTGATGTTTTAACAGAGACCTATGTAAACATGATTGATGCAGGAATCATTGACCCAACTAAGGTGACAAGATCTGCACTTCAAAACGCAACAAGCGTTGCCTCAACACTTCTTACAACTGAATCAGTTGTTGCTGATATTAAAGAGCCAGAGGCTCCAATGCCAGGCGGTGGCATGGGCGGTATGGGCGGCATGATGTAATAAAAAATGGGGGACTATCCCCCTTTTTTTATATATTTTGTTGAAAAAAGGAATTTGTTTTTTTAGAGAAATGAGTAAACCGCTATATTTAATTATTTTGTTTTATAAAAATAGTTTTTGTGGTATACTTTGGATATGTTTCATTGTTAAAAATAAACCAATATTCAGGAGGAATCTTTTTATGGTAAAAGTAGGTATTAATGGTTTTGGTCGTATCGGTCGTCTTGTTTTTCGTGCATCTTTAGAAAGAACAGATTTACAAGTTGTAGCAATCAATGACCCATTTGTTGACTTGGATTACATGGTTTACATGTTAAAATATGATTCGGTTCATGGCAGATACAAAGGCGACGTTTGCACAAAAGACGGAAAACTTATTGTGAATGGCAGAGAAATTGTCGTTTTCCAAAACATGAAACCAGAAGAGATTCAATGGGGCAGTGCTGGTGCAGACTATGTTGTTGAGTCTACAGGCGTGTTCACAGAAGTTGCTGGTGCATCGGCTCACCTTCAAGGCGGAGCTAAAAAAGTTATTATCAGTGCTCCTTCAAAAGACGCAAAAATGTTTGTTATGGGCGTAAACCACAATGAATATAGCAAAGACTTGGTAGTTGTTTCAAATGCTTCTTGCACAACAAACTGCCTTGCACCTCTTGCAAAAGTTATCAACGACAACTTCGGTATCGTTGAAGGCCTCATGACTACTGTTCACGCTACAACAGCTACTCAAAAAACAGTTGACGGTCCTTCAAAGAAAGACTGGAGAGGCGGACGTGCAGCGGCTAATAACATCATTCCTTCATCAACTGGTGCGGCTAAAGCGGTTGGCGAAGTTCTCCCAATGCTCAAAGGCAAACTTACAGGTATGTCATTCCGTGTTCCAACCCTTGACGTTTCTGTTGTTGACTTAACTTGCAGAATTGAGAAAAAAGCAACTTACGAAGAAATCAAAAAAGCAGTTAAACATGCTTCTGAAAACGAGCTCAAAGGTATCCTTGGATACACAGAAGAAGACGTTGTTTCTTCTGACTTCATCGGCGAATATTGCACATCAGTTTTTGATGCAAAAGCAGGTATCGCTCTTAATGATAACTTTGTTAAACTTGTTGCTTGGTATGACAACGAGTGGGGTTATTCAAACAAAGTTGTTGACTTAATCACTCATATGGCATCTGTTGATGCGAAGTAATTTTTGTGTTAAACTATAAGTAGGTAAGCGGGGGTATTTTACCTCCGCTTTTTATAATTAAAAAAACTGAAGGGGCGGTTTTATGGATTACAAAAAATTAGCAATGGAAAAGCATTTGGAGTGGCGTGGAAAAATTGAAATGATTGTTCGTGCACCAGTGGGAACAACCGAAGAGCTCGCACTTGCATACACACCCGGTGTTGCGGAGCCATGCCTTGCAATTAAAGATGATGTTGACCTTAGTTATTCGCTCACAAGAAGATGGAACACGGTTGCGGTTGTTACAGACGGCACTGCAGTCTTAGGGCTTGGCGACATTGGCCCTGAAGCTGGTATGCCTGTTATGGAAGGCAAGTGTGCGTTGTTTAAAGGCTTTGGCGGTGTGGATGCGATTCCTCTTTGTATCCGTAGTAAAGATGTGGACGAAATTGTTCGCACAGTTAGTTTGCTTGCGGGAAGTTTTGGCGGCGTAAACCTCGAAGATATTTCGGCACCACGCTGTTTTGAAATTGAAGCTAGGCTCAAAGAAATTTGTGACATTCCGATTTTCCATGATGACCAACACGGCACAGCAATCGTTACGGTTGCAGGTCTTACAAACGCCCTCAAAATTGTTGGCAAAAAACCAGCAGAGACAAGAACCGTTGTTTCTGGTGCGGGTGCGGCTGGTGCTGCCATTGCAAAACTGATGCTTAGTGTTGGCTATAAAGATATAATTTTGTGTAACCGCAAGGGTGCCATATCCAGTGATGTGGAGTACGATAATCCAGAACTCACAGCAAACTCAAAAATCACAAACCCAAATCAATTAAAAGGCAGCCTTGCCGATGTGATGGTTGGTGCGGATATTTTTATCGGCGTTTCGGGCCCTGGTATTGTGACAGAAGAGATGGTTGCCAGCATGGCAAAAGATGCCATCGTTTTTGCCATGGCAAACCCTGTTCCAGAAATTATGCCAGAGCTTGCTAAAAAAGCGGGTGCAAGAATCATAGCAACAGGTCGTTCGGATTTTCCAAACCAAATCAACAATGTGCTTGCGTTCCCAGGAATTTTTAGAGGGGCTCTTGATGTGCGAGCTAAAGACATTAACGACGAAATGAAAATTGCGGCGGCAGAAGCTTTGGCAGATTTGGTTTTGGCGGAGGAACTGAACGAGGAATTTGTTATTCCTTCTGTATTTGATAAGCGAGTGGCAGAAGTTGTTGCCAAACGTGTAATGGAAGCGGCAAAAAAATCAGGCGTTGCTAGAATATGATTCAACTGAACAACGACTGGGATGTTTTTTTGCAAGAGGAAACGCAAAAAGAATATTACTTGCAGCTTCGAGCTTTTCTTAAAAATGAATACACCACAAAAACAATTTATCCACCGGCAAACGATATTTTTAACGCTTTAAAATATACGCCCCTTTGTGAAGTGAAGGTTGTTATCTTGGGACAAGACCCCTATATAAACGAGGGTGAGGCACATGGGCTTGCGTTCTCCGTAAAAAAAGGTGCACAGGTTCCACCGTCGCTTAAAAATATTTTTACAGAACTTAAAAGCGACGTTGGGATAATAATGCCAAACCACGGTGAGCTAATCGGCTGGGCTAAACAAGGTGTGTTGTTGTTAAACACAGTACTCACGGTGGAAGCCAGATTAAGCAAATCCCATGCAAAACAAGGCTGGGAAATTTTTACAACGGCGGTTATAAAAAAGCTAAACGAACGTCAAGAACCCATTGTTTTCATGCTTTGGGGCAATGACGCAAAAGCTAAGCAAGAGCTGATCACGAATAAAAATCACTTGGTTTTAACAGCGGCACACCCAAGCCCACTTGCACAAGGCAGATTTTTTGGGAGCAAACATTTTTCCAAGGCGAATGAGTTTATGAAATGTCAAGGGGTCAAAGAAATAAATTGGCAGCTCTAAAACTTTACAAACTTTTGGCGTTGTGCTATACTGCAAATGTAAATTATTTAAAAGGCGTGATCACATGAGATACTTTTTATTAACTGCATTGATTGCTTTCATTGACCAAGTTTCAAAAAAAATCGTGAACGAAAAAATTCAATTGAACACAGAAGTTCATGTTAACAAAGCTCTCACTGTAACTCATGTTAGAAATTCTGGTGCGGCTTATGGCTTTTTAAATAAAACACCTAAGTTGCTTGCTGTTTTAACCTTTTTGTCAAGCTTCAGTATTTTGCGTAAGTATTACGAAATTTATAAATCGGGTAAGCTCGATTCTTTTTATAAATTTTCACTTGCGTGCATATCCGGCGGGGCAATCGGGAACATTATTGACCGAGTACGAAAAGGTTATGTAACGGATTTTATTCGTGTGAATGTTTCAAAACGCTCGCCGATTATGAATGTTGCTGACTTGTTTGTGATGCTTGGTGCTATTATTTTTAGTGTGAAGCAATTACGTGATAAATAATTACTACATCCTGGGTTGTTCGATAACTTGTCAATTTGAACCTACACTATTTACAAGGGATCTCATATAACTGGAGTGTACGTCAGGCCGCGAGCAATTCACCAGCGGAAGGCGGAAACTCTATTGCGGAAACCCACCTAGCTGTTGCTAGGTGTCAGATGGCAAGACCGGCAATTTGGGATTTACATGACAAAACGCAGTGCATACATCCTATGCACTGTTATTTTTTTGGACAAATTAAGTATGAAAACCAAAGCATTAGAATAGATTAAAATAAAAGAAATACATCACAGGAGATGATTCTTGAATGAAAAAACGTACGAAATGCTTTTTAATATCGCTTGCTGTGGCTTTTTCGGCTGGGTGCAGCCCTGTACAAAGTACAAGCACTCTGCCATTTAATAGTCCTATGCCGATGGCATCAGACGAAGCAGTACAAGTTGTGGCACAAGACCAAGAGCAATACAAAGGTGATGAAACTCCGATTTCACGTGCCGTGGTTGCAAAAATGTTGGCGGCGGCTTTTAATGATTTAAATACAATCAACACAATGGATAGAGTGATTGAGTTTTCAGACACAAGTCATGATCAATGGTTTGACAAGTACATAAACGCAGTGTATTCGAGCGGGTTTATGATGGGCAGCGGAAAGATTTTTAATCCCGACGGAAATGTCACTTTGGAACAGGCACAGATTTTGCTTGACAAGCTCGATAAAAACAAGAGCTTAAAACTTAAAATTACAGAAGAAACCAAAACAAAACCAATCTCTTATGCGGTTTGGACAGAAATTTATCAAAACCTACTTAAAAATTTAAGCGGAGAGAAAAGCGTTTCGGAGTTTTTCGGGATAGACGAAAAGAAATATATTATTTTGGCAACGCCCACAAATAACAGCAAGTTAAAAACTTGGAGTGTGGTAACAGACAGAGGGCCATTGGCAAATGTGGGGCTTAATCTTGACACTTACTTAAATAAGCAAATTAGAGTTTTGGTGAAGGATGGCGATATTGTTGCCGTGCTCGGTGTGGAGAGTGTTTCCCCAACCATTAAAAACGCTTTTGTTACAGCTACTTCACCTTCTGCCATCAGTATTTTTACAGGTGGTGTGGAACGAACATTTAACTATGAAAACACACTCACAGATGCGACTGGAAAAATTTGTGATATAACCATAAATGGCAGCGACGCAAAAGGCATCAAACTCTCCGAAGAAAAAACGAGAGATGAGATTTTGCTCACGAACACAAAGAAAATTGAATTTAGAAACAAGCCGAACCTCGAGATTGGCGAAGATTTTAAAATCTATTCCAGTGTAGACCATGCGGTGAAATGGAAAGGCCTAAACGATTTGGTTGTAGGCACGAGCATTGCGGAATTTATCATAAAAGATGGAAAAGCATGTGCGGCGATCATAACAGAAAATGCATCCGCAAAAAACCTTAGAATTGTGATAGGCACAAGCGGCTTTAGCGGTATGTATCACAAAGAAGTTAAGATCGGTGGAACAAAGGGTTTTAGTGTGAAAATTTCTGATGAAGTGAAAAATTACAAGGCATCGGAAGAGCTTCAAATTACAGATGCCATGTTTGAAAAAAATCCAAGGATTTTTATTGAGCCGTTGGATGGTGGGTTAATCAGCTTAAACAGTGTGAAAAGAAATTGGTTGAAAGGTGAAAGCCCAAAATACCGTGGCAAAATGGAAATTTATAAAGATGAAAAAGGCTATGTAATCGTGAACACCGTTACTTTGGAAGAATATTTGTACGCTGTTGTTCCAAGTGAAATGCCATCAAGCTACGGCGTGGAAGCGTCAAAGGTGCAAGCAATCACAGCTAGGAGCTACGCTTACAATCAGTTTTTTGCGAACAGGTATCATTCATACGGTGCAAACATTGATGACTCTGTGAGTTGCCAAGTGTATAATAATACGCCAGAAAACGAAACCGCAATCAAAGCGGTCAATGAAACCAAGAACCAATTCTTGACTTACGACGGCGATGTAATTAGTGCAAACTTCTTTTCGACTTCTTCGGGATACACAGCCAACAACGGCGAAGTTTGGGCTCATAGTACCACAAAGCAGTTTCCTACAAATACAAGTGAATATTTAAAATCGGTCAAACAATTTTCTGGCGATGATATTGGCGAGCTTTCAAAAGAGGAAGTAGCCGCAAAATTCTTTAAAGATACAACGGTCAAAGCCTACGACAGCAATGTAAGTTGGTTCAGGTGGAACACCACCATGACAGCAAAAGAAATTGAGAGCACAATCAATGCGACAATCAAGGGGCGGTATGAAGCAAACCCGCCACTCATTAAAACTTTGCAAGAGGGCGGCGTATATAGAAGCCGACCAATCGAAACAATCGGCGAGCTAAAAGACTTGGAAGTCACAAAGCGTGGTGCAGCTGGAAATATCATGGAAATGAAAATTGTGGGAAGTGCAGCGACGGTTCTCGTATGCACCGAGTACAATGTTCGGGCACTCGTCAAGCCTGTCCAAATGATAAAAGATGCCAAGCCGATTATGACAAACAGAAAAGATGGAACTGTGGTTTCAAACTACACAATCATGCCAAGTGCTTTTTATGTCATGGAAAAAAATGTGGACGAAAGTGGAACACTTAAAAGTGTGAAGTTCATTGGAGGCGGAAACGGTCACGGTGTGGGAATGAGCCAAAATGGTGTGAGAGGCATGATCACTGCTGGGTTTTCTGTGAACGATATTTTAATGCATTACTATAGCGGAACAGAAGTTACAAACATAGAATAACTGAATTAAAAATATTTTTTTGCAGATAATAGCGGTATGCTGACTAGATTCTTAATTTATGGTTTTATGGGTTGGTGCATGGAAATCATTTGGACTGGAGTCATTTCTTTATTACGAAAAGACTTTAAGCTTATGGCAAGCACCTCTCTTTGGATGTTTTTTATTTATGGGGCGGCTATTTTTCTCGAGCCATTTTTTAATATTATGTCGTCATATCCGCTGGTTATAAGAGGAGGTGTATATGCTGCTTGTATATTTTTTGTTGAATACCTCACAGGTACATTGCTAAAAAAGGCGGATGCTTGCCCGTGGGATTACAGCGATTGCAAATACAGCGTGAGTGGCGTTATAAGATTGGACTATGCACCGGCTTGGTTTGCTGCAGGTTTAATTTATGAATATGTGTATAGAATACTTGTATAGAATAAAACGAACTGTTTAACGTAACTTGTTAAGCAGTTTTTCTAATTATATAATAAATGGTTGTATATGAACAATAAAAGCAGTATACTGTTATATAACCATAATATAATGGAATAATATTCAAGACAAAAAATGCTGTGGCGGTGTTGGTTTAAATGTATTTAGGACTAGGCGTTCCGAAAAAATTTGAATTTGGACAGAGAGGGCTGTTTTTTTTATGTGTTGAGCCAAGTGCTAAGTTTGCTTTGGAAATTTTTGAAGGTGCACAGCTCGTTAAAATAAACAACCAGCTCAAGAAATATCGTGTCGTTGGTGTTGCAACAAGCAGACAAGACGCTTTTTTGCTGACTCGGAATATTATTGCAGATTTTTATAAAACGGAAACAAAGATTGAGAACTTAAAAAATTTTACTCAAGACATACATTAAGGTGATTTTTTGAAAAAAGCAGTGTCAGTTATTAATGCAGTTTCTATTTTGGTTTTGTTTTTGGTAATTTCAATTTTTTTACCAACATTTAACATGGGGTTTTATGAGAAAGAATATGATAAGCTAAACATTGCACAGAGCATAGGGGTTTCCGATGAAGATTTAATGCGAGTCACAAAGCACTTGACAAAATATATGGTCGGCTTTGAAAAAGATTTGGTGGTCGTTGCCAATGTAGGTGGGGTTGACCGTGAGTTTTTTAATGACCGTGAGAAAGCGCATATGGTGGACGTAAAAAATTTATTTTTGTTTGCAAGAAACGCTTTAATTGTGGCAATATTAGCATTAGTATATTCTGTTATCCATTTAAAGGATCCGATTATTATTGCTAAGGCAAATTTAAGATGTCAAATTGGTTTTTTGGCGATTCTCATTATCTTAACCGCTATCATTTCAAGAGATTTCTATAACTCTTTTACTGTGTTCCATGAAATATTTTTTCGCAATGATTTGTGGCAACTCAACCCAGAAACAGATTTATTACTTAATATCGTACCACTTCAGTTTTTTATAGATATTTCAACGCTGGTGGCAATCAATTTTGGAACGTTTATGATTACAACCATTATATGTTCTGTTTCCGTATTAAAAAAAGCATAGGAGTAGCTTTATATGGGCGTTGTCTTTGCTGTTTTAAATATTTTGAAAATAATTTTTTTGGTG
>JAVBKL010000173.1:0-5588 GCA_031554055.1 Eubacteriales bacterium
TACTGCCGAGTTTAGGCAAAAGGAAATGCTTTTGAGTGCCGCCGAAAAAGAAAAGGAAGCCAATAAAATTAAAAGCCGATTTGTTGTAAACATGAGCCACGAGGTTCGTACCCCAATGAACGCCATTATTGGACTGACCGAAATTGCACTGACAAAAGATTTTGGTAAAGAGATCAATACCTCGTTTAAGAAAGTGAATATTTCCGCCAAGCACTTGCTCAACATTATTAACGATGTTTTGGACTTTTCAAAAATGGAAGCGGATAAACTTGAACTGTTTGAAAGTGACTTTGCGTTAAAGGGAACCCTTGAAGATGCCCTTTTATTTGCAGAGGAGCGGATTGGCAACAAAAAAGTTGAAGTGTATACGAATTTTGAAGAGCGATTGCCGAAGTTTGTGCAGGGCGACAAAATGAGATACTGGCAAGTAGTTAAAAATCTTACAGAAAACGCAGCCAAGTTTACTGAAAAGGGTAGCATAACAGTTACGGCATCTTGTGCGGATTACAATGAAACGGACGAGTGTGTTGAGGTTACGGTTACGGTTGAAGACACTGGTCTTGGAATGACTGGCGAGCAAGTTGAAAAGCTTTTTATTCCTTTTGAACAATTTCATCAAGGATTACCACTGACAGGCACGGGGCTTGGGCTCTCTATTTCTAAACAGCTGGTTACGCTCATGGGCGGAACAATTCATGTTGAGAGCAAACTAAACGTAGGAACAAAAGCGACAGTGATGGTTCCATTTAAAATTGCTGTTGGTGATTTGGAAGAGGAGAGCAATATCAAAAAAGTGTATCCAAAGGCTAGCGTTTTGGTTGCCGAGGACAATGAAATTAACCAAGAGGTAGTAGCAGGAATGCTTGAGTTGTACGAAATTACACCGCAGTTTGCAAACAATGGACAAGAGGCAATCGAGTGGCTAGGCAAGCAGAAATTTGACTTGGTGCTTATGGATGTTCATATGCCAGTGATGGGTGGGCTTGAAGCCAGTGAACAAATTAGAAAATCTGTTGCCAACTATAACAAAATTCCGATTGTGGCCATGACAGGTGATGTAAACAAAGAAGAGGTAGATCTGTGCTTACAAGCTGGAATGAATGGGCATATGGCAAAGCCAATTGATATGGATGTGCTTTCTCAAACACTAAAAACTTGGCTGGCGTAAATGAGTTAGCACCAGCCGAGTTAAGAAACTACTTTTGATTTTTTGCAAACAAAAAATTACTTTTAATGGCGTGTGCTTGTTCATCTGTGATGATTTCAAAAATCATATCCCTAATTTCCAGATTAACGTAAGCAAAATAAATTTTACGATAAAACTCTACAGCCTCAAGCTCGCTAAAAACATTCCGTGCATACTCCTGTGTTGCATTGTTCGTTATTTTATGTGGCTTGGGGCTTACTTTTGGCGTTTCACCTGTGAGCACGGTGTAAATCTCTGCAAACATCTTTGCGTGTTTTTGCTCATCCAGTTGAATTCCACGAATCACTTCCGCATCTTCCGCAGACGCTGCTATTGCTGCGAGTTCTCCGTAATATTCTGCATCGCCAAGCTCATCAGCAATGGCAACCATAAGCATCTCAAGAAAACTTTTATCAGGCGTAAGCTCATTGTCGGGCTTGGGCTTTTCTTGTGTGTTATATTTTTTTTTGTTTGGCGGAACGTTATATGGATACATAAGCTTCACTCCAAAATTTTATTCTAGTATATGTTTGGATAATTTACAGTATAACCCACAGATAATGACAAATACTAACGGCAATACATTATAACTCGAGGTGCTTGTACATGAAAAAGTTTTTGATCGGTTTTTTTGTGGTTGTATTCAGTAGCCAAGTATTTGCAGGAGACAATATTTATCGTACGGTGCTTGAAAAAGAAATTGAAGTCATGAGCCAAGGGCTAAACATCAGAACCGGCCCTGGAATGAAATATCCTGTCATCGGGGAAGTAAACAAGGGCGACGTATTGCAAGTTTTGGGTGCTCTTGGGAGTTGGTATGTTATTTGTTTAAGCGACGGCTCAATCGGCGTTATTTCAAACAAATACTCAAAGGTGCATAGCATGAACGAAAGTTATTTACCGCAAGGTGACGCTGATTCGCTGGAACATTCGGATTCAGATGCCGGCACAATTTTTAACCTTGCAAACAAAGCACGAGAAGAGAACAACATGGAAATGTTTGAATGGGACGAGAAACTAAACTCGATTGCACAGCTCAAAGCTGAGGACATGCAGAAAAATGCATACTTTGGACATTACTCAAAGAACTACGGAACGCCGTTTGCTATGCTAAAAAAACTGGGCGTGTCCTATAAAACCGCATCAGAAAACGTCGCCGGCAGCATATCGGTTCAAAGTGCGATGGCAAGCATCATGCAAAGTCCATCGCATCGGTCAAATATTTTAAACACCAGATTTAATAAAATGGGCGTGGGTATTGTAGATGACGCAGATTATGGTAAAATAGTGGTGCAGATATTTATTGAGGAATATTTGGAATAAAAGCGAGGAGCAAATGAAATGGAGATTAGCTCTGAAATAAAATCAACCAGTGTAAGCACAAGCCAAAATACAGAAACAGACAAGCCAAGGCTTCAAGAGGGTGCAAGCATAACGGCAGAAATCAAAAATATTAAAAAAGACCAAGTGACGCTAAAGCTTGAAAACGGACAAACGCTAACAGCTAATGTAAAAGGTGGAACTGTTCAGGCTGGCGTGGGTGAAGTGCAAAATTTTACGGTTCACTACGAAAACGGCAAATTGACGCTTGAGTTAAAACAACAGCCCATCGCACAAATGCAGAAAAATGCCATCATGGATCTGCTTATGTCACTGGGCTTAAAGCCATCCCCAGAGAATTTAAAGAAGGCACTGGCGTTACTTGATAACCAATTGCCCATCAATAAAGATAATTTACAAAAACTAAACCAAAGCATGAAGCTCCTTGGTGTTGAAATCGGGTCAAAAGAAATAAGCAAAGCGACCTTTTTCTTAAAAAACGATGTTCCCATCACAGCGAAAAATGCAGAAGCGGTTAATAATTATAGCAACGGCAACACGAAAATTTTAAACCAGCTCGAAAATATTTTAAAGAGTGTGGCACAAATGCCCGATGGAGCCTTGAAGCAAAATCTACTTAAAGCACTTTCTGGGGAGACACAAGCAACAACCACAAGCCAACCACAATCAAGCCAATCCCAAACAGCACAAACAACCCAAGCACCCCAAGCACAACAAAATACGACGCCCCAAACAACCGCCACGGCTCAAATCGTTCAAACACCAACAGCCGCAGAAACGATTGCAAAAACGTCTACCGAAACACCGACTATTAAACCAGAAATAAAACCAGAAACGGTATCAAAATTTATAGCGGAAAACCCAGAGCTTGCAAAAAAAATGAGCGAAGCCATAAAAAATAATATGCCAATCAAGGACACCATCAATTTGTTAAAAGCAGAATTATTAAAAGCCGAGCCACAAGCACAGGGGGAGCTCAAAGAAACGCTCAAGCAAGCTCTTAGAGAAATCGCAAAAGACTCGCCCGAGCAGTTAAAGCTTCTTGAAGCGGACGAATTTTTTACAGAAGAAGCAAGCATGAAGCAAGACACAAAATCAGTAGAAACAAGGCGAAGTGAAATTTTTGAGAACATTCGCCAAAAGCTACGGTTTAACCCAGAGAATTCCAACCCAAAAGACATTGATAAGTTTTTAAACGAGTTAAAAGAAAAAATAGAAGCGGCGACGCAAGAACTACATAAAAATCCATCGGCATCAAATGAAAAACTACTGAAAGAGTTTACGAGCATCAAGGAGAACCTTGAGTTTACAAACCATATGAAAAACAATGTTTTTCTCCAATTGCCGATTGTTGTACATAACCACCCGACCAATGGTGAAATTTTTATTTTTAACAACAAAAACAATCAAAAGAAATCTGGAAATGCAAATAGTGCGTTGGTTGCCCTTGATACCGTGAGCATGGGTCGGTTTGAAGTATATGTACAGAAACAGGGCAGGGCGGTGCATTGCCAGTTTAGACTTCGAGATGAAAATGTCGAAAAACTGGTGAAAGCGAATACCGCAAAGCTCAAGGATTTGCTTGGCAGTTTCAATTTTACGCTGGAGAGTTGTTCTTATAAAAAACTGGAAGAGCCGTTTACCTTAATCAGCGAGCAAACAAGTATTTTGCAGCAAGAAAACAGTACCAGTCAAAATAGAATGGCTTTTGACTACAGAACTTGAATATTTTAACAGCTTTATGCTCAAAATACCTCTAGCGAGAAATTGACTAGGAGGTATTTTTTTATGCAGTCGGTTTGGGCAGAAAGCGGAAAGTTTAAAAGCCATGACAGGTTAGGTGATGCCAACACGGACGTCTTGGTGATAGGCGGCGGCATCGCAGGCATTTTAATTGCCAAGCTTTTAAAAGAAAGTGGCACGGACGCAATCCTTATCGAAAAAAATAAAATTGCGGGCGGCGTTACCAAAAATACAACAGCAAAAATCACCTGCCAACATGATTTAATTTATGACAGAATCTACAAAAATTTTGGGCACGAAGCAACGGAAAAATACGCCGCTGCAAATTTACAGGCGTTAAACAAATACCGAGAAATCATAGCACGTGAAAATATAGACTGTGCCTTTGAAAATATTTCTACCTTCTTGTATACAAAAGAAAACGAGCAAAAACTAATTGATGAGCAACATGCCATGCAAGGGCTGGGGTTCCAGAGTGCATTGGTCGCACAAACCGAGTTGCCCTTTCCTATTCAAGCAGCCCTTGAGCTAAAAGACCAAGCACAGTTTAACCCACTCATGTTTTTAAGCGAACTAACCACCGACTTAAAAATATACGAGGACACGCAAGCGTTAAGCATTTTTGGCAACGAGGTGACAACCAACAACGGCAAAATTAAGGCAAAAAAAATCATTGTTGCAACCCATTTTCCGTTTATAAACAACCCCGGATATTATTTCATGCGGCAGCACCAAGAACGTTCGTATGTGATGGCACTGGACAACGCCACAATAAAGAATGCGTATTTGGGAATAGATGACGAGTATTATTCTTTGAGAAGTTATGGCGATAAAATTCTCTTTGGCGGAATGGGGCACAGAACAGGTGAAAGCCCACAAGATTGTTACGACAGACTACAAGCGGCTGCAAAGAGTTGCTACCCCAATAGCCAAATCAACTGTATGTGGTCGGCACAGGACTGCATGACGCATGACGGCATTCCCTACATCGGAAACTACGCAACTTCGCTTGATCATGTATACGTTGCGACAGGGTTTAACAAATGGGGCATGACAAGCTCGATGGTTTCGGCAATCATTTTAACCGACTTAATCAACGAAAAGCAAAACGAGTTTGCAGACTTGTTTTCACCATCACGAATGAACTTCTTAGCATCGGCAAAAAACTTGGTGGTGGATGGACTTGAAACTATCAGCGGACTAGCAAACCGTTTGGAGCTTCCAAATGAAAAGCTGCTTGAAGTGGAAGTTTCTAAAGGCGGCATTGTCATGCATGGCGATGAAAAAATAGGAATTTACAGACAAAGCGAAAATGTGT
>JAVBKL010000143.1:0-5474 GCA_031554055.1 Eubacteriales bacterium
TTTAAAATTGCAAATAGCGAGCATAGAGGATACAAAATTCCAACATCAGCACTCGTAGATAAGACTTTGCTCAAGATACCTGTTAGATTTTTAGTTGAAGGTGAAGAGACACCGACGATTATCAAACACACTGAGATTGCAGATGAAAAAATTGAAATCAGCTTACAAGACATGGACGAGGACTACGCTTATGTGCTTCAAGATGTAGCAAAAATTAGCTTGCATGATACTATTAAAGAACCAAAGGAACCGTATGCAACACTTGCTATCACAGAGATTGTGAATGCCAAAGGGGTTTATCTTACCAACAGGGGATACGCAGAATTTAGAAAAGTTGAAATTGATCCAGACATTCCACTGACTGGCGAATATGTAATTCTAAAACCAGAGGAAAACCCAAACATTAGAATCCACGACAGAATTATTACAAAAACAGATACAATCTCGTCGGAACAGAAGCTTGTAGAATAGGGGTGTTTTTTTGAGTATTTCTGAAAACTTAGCAGACATAAAAATGAAAATTTCAGAATCAGCAAAAAAAACGAATCGTGCATTAGATGACATCACGTTGATCGGCGTTACAAAAACGATTGACACTGGAAGAATTTCTGAACTGCTCGATTTAGGTGTTAGTAACCTCGGCGAAAATCGAGTACAGGAGCTTTTGGAAAAGTATGATGTTTTAGGGGAACGACCCATTTGGCATTTGATTGGGCATCTTCAGACAAACAAGGTAAAATATATTGTCGAAAAAGTAGATTTGATACACTCGGTTGACAGCATTCGGTTGGCCGAAGAGATAAATAAACGTTGTTTTGCAATAAAAAAGGTGATGGACATACTCATTGAAGTTAATATTGCACAGGAAGAATCAAAGGAGGGAATCGCTCCGAATAAAGTTTTGGAGTTCTATCAAGAATTGCGGAATTTCAGCAATATTCGGGTAAAAGGGCTTATGACGGTAGCACCTTTTGTTGAAGATGCAGAGGAAAACAGAGAAAGTTTTTCCAAAATGCGTAAATTACTTATTGACATTATGAATGAAAAAGGTAATAATAAGGATATACGACTTCTTTCGATGGGCATGACGAACGATTATCAAGTAGCAATCGAAGAAGGGTCGAATATGGTGCGGATAGGCACTGGAATTTTCGGCAAACGCTAACTCGAAAAGACAGATTAAAAAAATAGAAAAGTACAATTACATACTTAAGGAGTGTTATTATGGGTTTAATAGACGCAGGTAAAATCAAAAAGTTTTGGTTGGGTACGGATGATGAGTATATCGCTGACGATTATTACGATGACGAAGATGAAGTTGAGGACAACCAAAGACAGGAAGAACCTGTTAGACCAAAAAAACAATACAGCGAAAAGCAACAGTACATGGAGAGCAACGTTGTTAGTATTCCAAACTCGAATCACAAAGAACGTGTTGTTATTTCTTACCCTAAAGACGTTGAGAGAGATGCACCACAAATCATTGATTACTTACGCAGTAATGTAACCTGTGTGATAAACCTAGAAGATGTTCCTACTGATGAATCACAACGCATTGCAGACCATATTTGTGGAGCCGCTTATGCACTTTTTTGTGAAATCCAACGTATTTCTGGAGAAATTTTTATTGTTGCTCCAGCTCATGTTGGCGTATCAAATGAAATTAAAGAAGAAATCAAAAATTCAGATACGAGCTTTTGGCAGTGGGGAAAAACGTCTTCTAAGTAGTCAACATAAGTCCCGCATTACTATTGGAGGCCAAAAATGTACCTTATAAAAAGTGCAATTATTATATTTGCCAATGTTCTAAACGTACTTATTTTTATACGAGTAATTATCTCATGGTTACCAATTCCACGAAACAGTCAAATTCTGCATTTTCTATACGCAGTAACGGAGCCAATCCTTGCACCAATCCGCAACTTGATTGAGAAGTCTCCGCTTGGTGGCCCTGGCATGATGATTGATTTTTCACCTATGCTTGCCCTTATTTTTATCAGTATGCTTAGCAATTTTATTGTTGGCTTGTTATAATTTGAGAATAGACGATGATAGATAAAAATTCCATACTTAGAAAAATTACAGATTCGGAGGAGCGTCTTGCTGTTGCTAGAGTTTTGGACATGGTTACCATGTGTCAAAAACAGCATGACAAGGTCTACTCCGATTTTTTAAACCCATTGAACGCTTGTAAAATCTATGACTTGGTAAGACTTGAAAAAGATGTAAACGTATATCTTTTCGGCGGCTTTGATGGTGCAGAAAGAAAAATGATTGCCTGTGCTCCAGACTATTTAGAAATTCAAGACAACGAGTTTCCGATCACTGCTATTTTGGTCAAGTATAATTCAAAATATGGACGAGCACTTACCCACCGAGATTTTTTGGGCTCTGTTCTTGGGCTAGGAATTGATAGAAGTAGGGTGGGCGATATTGTTATTAATAATGATACGGCACAAATTTTTATTTGCAGTGAACTGTCCGAGTATGTAAAAGCCAACTTGGAGAAAGTTGGTTCGCAAAAAGTAACCGTGTCCGAAGATGAAAAAATACTAGACTCGCAAGAAAATGGAGAGGAAATCAGGTTTACAATTGCATCTTTACGATTGGATGTTATTTTAAGCACGGTATTTCGTTTGCCTCGGTCAAAATCACAAAGTCTAATTGAAGGCGAAAAAGCTTTTGTAAATTGGTCAGTCGTTACGAGTACTTCAAAGCAAGTTGCCGAAAATGACATTATTACGCTAAGAGGGTTTGGTCGCATCAAAATTTATGAAATTTGTGGAAAAACGAAAAAAGACCGAATAGCTATTAAAATAATAAAATACTAATAATGGTGGTGTACTTGTGGCAATAGAAAGAGTTTTAGCTTATTTTGAAAAATTTGGTATCAGTGATAGAGTTATGGTAAAAGAAACATCTAGTGCAACCGTGGAACTTGCGGCAGAAACCTTGGGCGTGATCCCTGCTAGAATTGCAAAAACATTGTCGTTTAGAGTTTCAGATGACTGTGTTTTGGTAGTGGCGGCAGGGGACGCAAAAGTTGATAATGCAAAATATAAAAATTTCTTTAGCCAAAAGGCTAAAATGCTAACTCCTGATGAAGCAGAAACAGAAATTGGACATGCCATTGGCGGCGTTTGTCCCTTTGGCATTAACGAAAATATCAAAGTGTATTTGGATATTTCGCTTAAAAGGTTTGAAACAGTCTTCCCTGCTTGTGGCAGTGGCAACAGCATGATTGAACTAAACCTTGAGGAGCTTTTTAAATATTCAAATGCTGTAGAGTGGATTGACGTTTGTAAAAATTGGGACTAGGGTGGTTTAAATGACGTTAAAGCATTATGCGACCCTTAGAGATTGTGCCGTATTCATTTTCTTGATTTCCATGATTATTTATGGCGATAAAGTTTTATTCAATGTTACTTTTACATTTGAATTTATTTTAATGTGTGTTCGAGCACTTGTCATTCAATCGAGAAAACGTGAAAAATTTTATTTTATCGCTACTTACACAGGGCTTTTTGTTTTACAAATCCTCTTTACTAATTTAGTTATTTTTGCAGAACACACCTACAATTTTGGTTATGTCGCTTCGAAAATTATAGGGCTAGCTTCGTGCTATGTTCCGTTTATTGTTGAAAGATTTTTGACGATTAACAAATACGTTAGTTTTTATTTACCTTCATTACAAGAAATTTCTGTTGTGAGCTTTGCCGAAATAAAATCCAACCGTGACCGATTGCATGAAGCGGTAAAAGGCATCAATAAAGCCGGGGACACAATCAACTGGGAAAACATTAAATCCATTGCAACCGATATTCCGAGAAACAGTTCGTTTCGCTACACGAGTAATGGGGCATTATCGGATGAATATTTTGAACAGGCGTACAAGAGTCTTGAGGATCCCTACATTTACATTGTCTTGTCCGATACAGGCAGCCCGGCTTCTGAGATCATTTCTTTGTTTACGCATAAATCATACAGCCATGCTTCACTCGCTTTTGATTTTGACTTAAAGACAATTGTAAGCTACAACGGCGGCGAGCGAGTGTATCCTCCGGGGCTTAATAAAGAGGCAATTGAATTTTTTAATAAAAAAAGTGATTCTGGAATTTTAGTTTATCGAATGAAGGTAACCAATGAGCAAAAATTTAAAATTATTGATAAAATAAAAGAAATCAATACAGAAGGCAGTGCATACAACTTAATGGGTCTTGTTTTAAAGTATTCGCACAAGCCGAATATTATGTTTTGTTCGCAGTTTGTTTATAAGATGTTAAAGTATGCTGGGATTTGTTATTTTGAAAAACGAGATGAGTTTGTTCACCCGATGGATTTAGTTGAGCTTGATTATCACAGGAAACTTGAATTTGCGTATGAATTGAAGTTTAAGGATATTGAAGATTTTTAAGTCAAGAGGAGGTGTGTTAAATGATTTATCAAATTATTGAGTCAAAACACAAAGCTTATATTGAATATGACACCTCGAGCAAAATTATCGCAAACAGAACACAAGTTATGGACATTGTTTTGGACTGCTCGCAAAATTGCTTAAATAACGTGATGATTGATGCACAGTTGTTATCAGAAGCTTTTCTTGATAAGTATTCAGGTTTTTCTGAAATCATGATAAAAACTTTGACGCAGCAAGAAATACGTATGGCTGTGGTTGTGGGGAGTGGGAACGACCCTCAGGGCAAATATTTTGCTCTTTTGGATTTATACAAAAGCGGCAAATATTTTAGAACGTTTAGTGACAGGTCAGAAGCTGATTATTGGTTAACAAAGCAGTAATAGAAAATTACAAATCGAAAACCAAAAAAAGTGCCATGGAGAATATTCTCTACAGCACTTTTTTGCGTCCAATAGAAATTTTTTTTAAAAAGGGCACAACAAGCGACCCAATTATGCAAATCTTTTTGCACTTGCAGGTTTATGGTCGGGATGTATTTGTTAGTTAACCAATTGGGTAGAATTAGCCCTGTCTATAATTTCTTACGTGGGATAGTATTGGCTCAATTATATTGGCAAGCATTTCTAGTTCACTGTTACTACAAAGATTGATCATAGATGAAAACTTTTCTCGTTCGACTATGTTTTCGGATGCTATACAAACTAAATAGTCTAAAGACAAATAAAGCAGACCCCAATAGATCCAAACGATTTTGATCAGTTAATGGGAAGTATGAAAAGCCATATCCGGAGCAAGAGCGAGATGAGGTAACTAGTGTTACAGAGACAAGAAAGAGCTATCGAGTCTGCAAAGAACTTAGAGATGTCACTTGAGCAAGTTCTCGAAATAAAGAGAAATTTAAATTTGTAATACACACGGGGCTGTCTCGCCAGCCCGAAAGAAAAAACGAGAGTTGGCATACACCTTCTCTCGTTTTTGTTGTATAATGGAGTTATGAGAAACCTAATACAACAAGACGATTATAACAGAAAAGAAGTCTCATTTCAACTAATGCTTC
>JAVBKL010000047.1:0-4818 GCA_031554055.1 Eubacteriales bacterium
AACTGCCATTGCGGAAGCTTTGCGAAGCATTTCAGCTGGGATACCTTTTGCACCTTTAATGTTTCCACCAAAGTCATTGCACATTTTAACACAATCTTCATCAACGCTAGACGCTCCGTGAAGAACGATTGGGAAGTTGTGAATGCCTTCTGCTTCAAGTTTTTCAGTAATTCTCTCAAGTCTGGCAAAGTCAAGCTTTGCATCGCCTTTAAATTTATAGGCACCATGGCTTGTGCCAATCGCAATCGCAAGAGAGTCAACGCCTGTGCGTTTTACAAAATCAAGTGCTTGGTCTGGATCAGTGTATGTTGCATTTTCAGCAGAAACACTCACTTCGTCTTCCACGCCAGCAAGTTTTCCAAGCTCTGCCTCAACAACAACGCCTTTTGCATGTGCGTACTCAACAACTTCTTTTGTTTTTGCAACGTTTGTCTCATAATCATAGTGAGAACCGTCAAACATTACAGAAGTAAAGCCAGCATCGATTACTTGCTTCACTGTTTCAAAATCTGGGCCGTGGTCAAGGTGAAGTGCAATGTCAATTCCTGTTTCTGCTACAGCTGCATCAACCATTCCTTATAAATAAAGAGGGCCTGCATATTTAAGTGCACTTTTTGAAACTTGCAAAATTACTGCGGAATTCTGTGCTTTGCAAGCCCAAACAACGCCCTGAATAATTTCCATGTTATTCACATTAAAAGCACCAATTGAGTACTTTCCTTCAAAAGCCTTTTTAAACATTTCAGTTGTAGTTACTAAAGCCATAATTGAATACCCCTTTCGATAAACCTACCGTTTTTTTCTAGTTAATTATAATACTTTGATAGATAAATTACAAGTAAAATAAAAATGATAAATATATTGCAGATAGTAAGATTTTGTTTTATAATAGCCAAGAAATGTTTGACCGTCTTATTTGCACTCTTAGCTCAGTGGATAGAGCGTTCGGCTCCGGACCGAAAGGCCGCAGGTTCAACTCCTGTAGGGTGCAGTCCATTTTAACTTTAAAAACTTGCTTTCGAAAATGTTTATCTTTTGCTACATTTTGAAAGCTTTTTTTTATTTCACCGCTTTTCGTGTGCAACACCAGAACTTCTTGCAATTGGAAAATCATTTGTTATAATAAGGCTTTAGTTGGATGTTAAGAACTAAAAAATCTTTCAGACGTGAAAGTTAAAAGAGGTTATTATGTTAAAAAAAATTTTAGAGACTGTGAAAACGAATAATATGCTCGACAGTGGCAATGTAGTTGTTGTTGGAGTTTCTGGTGGTGCCGATTCCATTTGCTTATTACATATTTTAACAGAGCTTAGAGAAGTCTATCATTTAAAGATAATTGCAGTTCATATTAATCACGGAATTCGTGGTGATGAAGCAAAACATGACGAACAGTTTGTTTTAGAAGTTTGTAATCGTTTAAATGTTGAACTGGTTATAAAGGAATTTGATATTCCGAGTATCGCCAAAGAAACAAAAAAAACTTTGGAAGAAGCAGGTCGGGATATTCGCTATAGTTGTTTTAGCGAAGTCGCACATAAGTACCAAGCAAATAAAATTGCGGTGGCACACAATAAAAATGATAATGTTGAGACTGTGCTCATGCGAATCATTAGAGGCACAGGAACAAAAGGACTTTGCGGCATTTCGTCGACTCGTGGAAATATTGTTAGGCCTTTAATAAATGTGAGCCGAAGAGAAATTGAATCGTATTGCAGAGAAAACAAATTAGAATATCATATCGATAGCACAAATCTCGAAAGCTCATATACAAGAAATAAAATTAGGCTTAAATTAATTCCGACTATCGAAGAAGAGTTTCATTCCGACTTATTAGGAAGCATTACACGTATGGCTAACTTGATTTCTGAGGACGAAAAATTCCTTGATGAGCTGACTTTTGAAAAGCTCACAGAATGTAGAGTATGCAGAAATAGCTTGAACATCGAAAAGCTTAGGCAAACCAATCTATCGCTAAAACGTAGAGTGATAAGAGCGTTATATTTAGAAATTTCAGACCAATTGAGCGATATTTCGTATGAACACATAGAGAAAATAATCGAGCTTATGGACAAGGAAACAGGAAAACGAGTGAGCTTGCCAAACGATGTAAATGTGTGCAAAAGTTATAATGAACTTGTTTTTTATAGGGGTGTCGAAGTTGCAAACAATTTCTCCTATAATATAAAGCTCGATGAAGCAATATATATATTCGAATCGAATATTTTCATAAAAGCAAGTTTAAATGAACCAGACATAATTTTTCCAAATAGCTGTACTAAAGTATTTAATTATGATAAAATGGAGAGCATCATAATTAGAAATAGACAAGCTAATGATAAAATTTTTGTAAAGAGTATTGGGGGCAACAAAAAACTAAAAGATTACTTCATTGACGAAAAAATTCCTAAAGAGCAAAGAAGTTTAGTGCCTATACTATTTAGCAGTCAAGACAGCAACGATTCTGTTTGGATTTTAGACAAAAAAAACATTGTTTCTGATACTTACAAATCGAGAGATACGGATAGAAAAGTTTACATTCAAAAATGGGAGGTAAATTAGAATGAAAGAAGTTATTGAGGTTATGATTTCGGAGAAGGCGATCCAAAAACGTATTGAGGAACTTTCAGATGAAATCATGAAGGAGTTTAATGGTAAGACAGTGACGTTAATTTGCGTCTTAAAAGGCGGAGTAATGTTTATGGTGGATTTGGCTCGCAGACTGAATATGCAAGTTGAATACGATTTCATGGATATTTCAAGTTATGGTGATTCATTTGAGTCTACAGGAATTGTGAGGATAAATAAAGACTTAGGGAACCCGATTACTGGCAAAAATGTGTTGCTTGTTGAGGACATTATAGACACGGGTAGAACCCTCGCACGTTTAATTGCCCATCTTAAAAGCCAAAATCCAGAGAAATTGAAAGTTTGCACATTGCTTGATAAGCCAGAGCGTAGGGTAGTTGATGGAGTCTTACCAGATTACATAGGATTTACCATTCCAGATAAATTTGTTATCGGATATGGGCTTGACTATATGCAAAGGTATCGTAACTTACCATATATCGGAGTTATGCGTTTTGAAGAAGAATAAAACGATGGGTAAAACTAGGAACAAAAAATAAAAGAGTGTGTTGCATTACATTCAAAGCATAAATAAGGAGAGATAGCAATTGAAAAAATATTCAAAGGGCTTGGTTATCTATCTGCTGATGTTTCTGATGATTATTGCGGTTTTGGCAGCGACAAAGATGACAGAAAAAACAGAAACAGTAGTTGAGTATAGCTATGCTGACTTAGTTGCACAGATTAAGAATAACGAAGCGATTAAAAATGGCGAAATAAAGCTTGAGATTAGCGTCAGTTCTGAAAACAGTAATATTGCAAAAGTAAAAGCGATTTTTAAAGACAACACATCGGCAACAGTAAATGTTTTAAACATGAATTCTTTCATGGAAGAGGTTAATCCACAAATTGAAAAAGGGCTAAAAGTCGTAAACAATGAGCCTACACGTACAAGCTGGCTTGTCAATCTTTTACCTCCGATTATTGTGATGGTTATTTCCATATTCATTTTAATGTTTATTTTCCAACAAATGCAAGGCGGCGGAGGCGGTGGAAACCGTGTCATGTCATTCGGAAAGAGCCGTGCAAAAATTTCTGTTGATGATAAGAATAAAATTACTTTTGAACAAGTAGCCGGTCTTGAAGAAGAGAAGGCGGAACTTCAAGAAATTGTTGAATTTTTGAAATCACCTAAGAAATTTGTTGACATTGGAGCAAGAATCCCCAAAGGCGTTTTGCTTGTGGGACCTCCGGGAACTGGTAAAACTTATTTAGCAAAAGCTTGTTCAGGTGAAGCGGGCGTACCTTTCTTTAGTATTTCAGGTTCTGACTTCGTAGAAATGTTCGTAGGTGTTGGCGCTTCTCGTGTTAGAGATTTATTTGAACAAGCAAAAAAGAACTGCCCTTGTATAATTTTTATTGACGAGATTGATGCGGTTGGTAGAAAACGTGGAGCAGGACTTGGCGGTGGACATGATGAACGTGAACAAACGTTAAATCAATTGCTTGTTGAAATGGACGGCTTCGGCGTAAATGAAGGCGTTATCATCATAGCAGCAACAAATCGTGCAGATATTCTTGACCCAGCACTTTTAAGGCCAGGACGTTTTGACAGAAGAGTAGTTGTTGGTAAACCAGATGTTAAAGGCCGCGAAGCGGTTTTAAAAATTCACTCGAAAGACAAACAAATGTCAAAAGATGCAGATCTCAAAGTTGTGGCACAAACAACAGCAGGATTTACACCAGCAGACCTTGAAAATCTTCTAAATGAATCCGCTTTATTGGCAGCGAGAAGCAATAAAAAAGAGATTGACATGGAAGAAATTCGCAGAGCTTTTATTAAGGTAGGAATCGGTACAGAGAAGAAGAGCCGTGTGGTTTCTGCGAAAGAAAAAAGAATCACAGCTTACCACGAAGCAGGGCATGCTATCTTGCATGAGGTTTTATCAGAACTTGACCCGACTTATATGATTTCTGTCATTCCAACAGGTATGGCTGGCGGATATACCATGCCATTGCCAGGTGAAGATAGAGGATATATTACAAAGAAATACATGGAACAAGAAATTATCGCTTTGCTCGGTGGACGTGCGGCTGAAGCGATTGTTTTAAAAGATATTACAACAGGTGCATCAAACGATATTGAACGTGTTTCTGCAATCGCAAGAAACATGGTTACCAGATACGGCATGAGCGACCAACTTGGCCCAATTCAATTTGGAGATGACAATGATGAAGTATTTATTGGACGTG
>JAVBKL010000132.1:0-9402 GCA_031554055.1 Eubacteriales bacterium
ACGGCGATGTTGACGGTGCTGTTAAAATGATGATTACTGACAAACTCCAAGATATTGTCGATACACAAGCAAAAGCAATTTCTAATCTCAAAATTGATAAAGTTACCGTCTGGGACGGCGGCAACACAGAAAACGGCAAAACCCAAACCGCAAACTTTGCTTCTGGGTTGTTAAAATCCCTCCCTCCACTAAGCGACATTTATAGCATGGCTGGATTGGATATGCCGTCGTTTATTTCCCCGAAGAAAGAAAAAGCAGAATAACGATCTGAATAGAAAAATGTTAAAAAACGAGCTTTCCACAATGTGAATGCTCGTTTTTTTAATTCATTTTCGAATTTCCGCTTTTACACAACACAACTAAATCTCTTCTGCGTCGATTTTATTGTCGCTTGAATTTTCATCTTTGTTTACTAAAGAACAAAGATAAAGTCCTGATACTAACATGATTGCAAAAGGAAAAGGAATCCAAGACTTTCCGAAAGAGGGCTGTAACAGAAAATCCAAACCGTATAATGGAGTCGTAAATAATATGATTATCGGTAAAATAGATATATAGATGTGGAATATATTCATGAACAGGAATGTTATCCCTAAGACCAATGTGCTAATCCAAAATATTTTAGCGAATTTGGTCACGGTTTTATCATTCTTTGTAAAATAAATGACCACTCCCCAGATTATCATGTATGATACCGATACGATAAAATTAGCATCCTTGGGCTCCGTATTAAAATGGGCTCCAATGTTGAATCGAATCGCCATTACTTGAATAAAAATTAAAAAAGCAATTACAATTACTTTCTTGATTTAACTCACCTCACTACTCGGATTTTTAAATATCGATGTATTATTTCAGTAGCAGAAATAAAATAGATTCTCCTTATTAATAAAGTGAGAATCTACTTTTTGATTTTAGTTCGCAGTAGAACTTACAAAAGTCAGATAATATTGTGCCTGTGAACTAGGATTAACAGCAGCTCCAGAATGAAGACCTCTTGTCGTATAATTATTTTCGCTGATATCCCAATTATTATTATCCCCATATACTCTGTCGCCATAGTATTCATAAATATACTCGATGACGCCATCACACCTCATAGACGTGATATCTTCCGGATACAACCATTGTCCAGCAGCGTCAGTATCATAATACACTTGGTATGCTGCATTATAACTAATACATTCGCTTACTAGCCTTCTACTCATACTTACATATGAATCACGAGTCGTTGAAGATGGATTAGATTTAGGTTTATAAATGCCCATGAACTTATTCCCTTTCAAAAAAACATCCCAAGATTCATATTTCACGTTTCCATACGCTACAATATGCGTAACAGGTAAACCGTTTGTTGAACTTGGCTGATCCATAATCCCTGCATGCCAGAAAAGAGGTCCTGCTACACCATCTCTATATGCAGCATACCCTTGGTATCCTGTAGCCGCAAACGCATTAATTGAAAATAATTGTGAGCAAACAAGAATCATTGCTATAATTCTGGCGTAAAATTTTTTCATTCAAAAAACCTCCCCTAATATTTAATTACTGCATTTGCCCCATACGCATCTATATTAGCTATGACTTTGTTTAGTTTATTAATTGTCTCTTTATCATTTGACCCATCCCTAAACTTTACAATCTTCACCTTTGCATCTGTTATTGGATGTATTTCCATGCACTCAACAACGAAATCTATTTCTTGGCTTGTTAAAGTATCTTTTGATAAAAGCTCATCTAAAAGCAAATAATTAAAATCAATTGTATATACCTTTAGTTCTTTGTCGATGTCATTGCGTGTAATTATCATTTTAAAAGCATCAATATCCCTAATCTCTGCTACAGCAAAAATAGACGCATCCTTTAATCTTTGGGACTCTGTATTGTCAAACATCTCCAAACTTGATTGAATAAATTTGAGTTTTTCATTTTTATCTTTAGAATTTCTTATGCCTTTAACCATTGCTTTCTCAGCTGCAATAAGTTTTCTTTCAGAGAGCTTGTCCTTATTTTTTTAAAACGTTTTCAGCCTGGTCTTTTGCGGCATTTGCATCAATAATGGATAATTTTTTAAAGCTACTTACAGAAATTTCGTCATCAGAATTAACGATAAACTCTTCAAGCAAAGGAATGTCCGAATTATCCATCGCCGAATCCATGATAATTTTGGATTTTATTGATTCGTCAACACTGGAATCTTTTAATAATTCTTTTAAGTCCTCTGATTTTTTATGAAAATTGCCTTTTTCATCTTTACTTATGGATTTATATATGTATGTGTCAACCATTAGTTGGCCAAAACTCTCTGTATTATCATCATTTCGCATTTCATTCAATAGTTCTCCGTATTCAAATTCATTGCTTCGTTCGATAATTTCCAGCGCGAAAGTTGTAAGCTCAGTTTGATTCACATCTTTTGATAAATCGTTGACCTCTTGTAGGAGCTCTTTTTTATCAAGTTTTTTTAAAGCTTCCTTTACTTCCTGCTCCTGCATATTCCTATATTTACTAATTGCCTTGCTTTCACTCGAAGCTGCAGCTGCAGATGCTATTCCTATTGAACCGGTTGCAATCAAAATACTTAATCCTATCATCAATTTCTTCTTCATAACAAACACTCCTTATACCTCAGCATTATTTATAGTGGAATACTCGCCATTTACTTTTTTCTTACGTGCAGTAGCTTTTGGGATCTTGGGCTCGTATGCTAGTATAAACGAATGTACCTGCCCCTTTGATTGCGGCTTTGGTACCTATCTCAGCCGCTTTCAAAACCCTTTTCTTAATCTGGTTCTACTTTTACGTCCTCCGCGACAATACTATAATTTTGGATAGACTCATAAAAAACGACAAATACATTTGGTGGACTCACATCAGTCATGTCAATTCCTCCTTGTATCATGGGTTTTGAACAGCAATTCTTGAATAAGATTTCTTTTGCAAATAGCCTTATGCCACTATAGGTATTTTGCAATAGAGTGGAATAAAACGCAATAGGCATCTCATGCAACAACCATTTGCACAAGACGCCTATTTACATTTTGAATTCTTTTATATAATATACTATGTGTAAGCAAATTTATTTAGAGAGAAGGTGTCTTATGAAGAAGGTTTTAATTTCTACTATTCTTGCACTATCGGTTTTAAACTTTAATGTACTAGCCTGTATCATGCCTGTAGGCAATACTTCAAACACTTCTAGTATAAATATTACTGTTTTAGAAAATTCGGGTGTAACACCTTTTTACAGTTTACCCGAGCATTAGATTTCAATATTTAAATCTTGACTAACATAAGTTTTTAATAACTCTGCCACTTTATACTCACCATGTACACAAAGTGTGCCATAGGCATTTGTGAGAAGCTCTTTGCACAATTCTTTTTGCCCTAAATAAAACAAGCTATAGGCTTTGTTCGTCATTAGATAGGGGGCAGAACGAAACATCTTCGTTTTTCGACAGATGAGCAAACCCAACTCACTTAATTCTATGGCTTCTTTGTGTCTTTTTTCTAATCCTAAATACTTTGATAGATTATGTAATAGCGAACCATAAACATTTGCTTTTTCAAAATCGCTCGTGTTGTGCCTGTCAATATTTTCCTTTAAAGCATATAGAACCTCAATAGCCTTATTTGCATTTCCAAGACAATAATACACCCCACCTAGCCAATTGATAATTGTCGCTTCTTCCGTTGACAAAAGATAATTCTCAATTCGGTCTTCCTGAAAAAAAGGTATCGTTAATTTTATTGCTTTTAATAAAATCTCCTCAACTTCATCAAAGTTTTTCTTCAAATTGAAATCAATAATTGCCCTAGCTGTCCATATTAGTTGCAGTTCTAGCCTTGCCACACTCTGTTCATCTGTTTCCTCTGGTTTACTATCAGCCCAAGCATTCACAGTGCTATTTCTAGCTCTTTTGTTTTCTTCAATTGGTAGTAACAATGATTCCGCTTCTACAAATTCTCTGTCAAATATTAACTTGTCAATTTTTCTCATATCTGTGATAAACTCAAATTCTTCTTTGCTTGTTACACTAAAATAGAATTTTTTAGGATTATGTCCTAGTCTTGTCATTAGCCTTGCAAAAATTAAGTGATATGGATTTTGCCGTCCCTTTTCTATTCTTGAAAGAGTAGAGATCGAACAAATACCTTCACTGACATCTTTCATTGTTAAGCCTTGTTTTTCCCTTAGTTCTTTTAATAAAACCCCAGCCACGAAAGTCGCCATATCATCACCCCAAGTATTGTAATCACCACTAACCTAAATGGATATCAAATAAGTCAGTTATAAACTTCAACCGCACTCTTTGTCAATCAAGCGATAAATATAATTGTACCATACATTTTTAGATGATGCTATATATATTAATATGAATCCAATCAAAATGTAATCGGGTCTGTGGATCAAATATAATTGGCAATCCCTCGTGCTTGATGCGACTTCCAACTGTTGCCAAGATAACCAATTGTCCATCCTTGCCCTAATATGTACCCGAATAACCTTTGGGCATTTCATTGAAGAAGGAAAAAGCAGAGTAATAACTGAATAAAGAGATCGAACAAAAAAAACGAGCTTCCCCTTGTAGAAATTTCCTAGGGGAATGCTCGTTTTTCGTTTTGCTAGCTTGTTTGCAAATTTTTTTCCTTTTTCCTTTTTATGAGCAAATGCAATAAACATACTCCATAAAAAATCATTAAGATAGCACCCACCCAAATTTCTATGTCGTGCATCGAGTTTTGTGTACCCAAATCAATGATATAAATTGAAACGAGAATCCCCACAATGCCACCCAAAACCTTGTTAAAACTTAGCAGAAGCCCACTAATAAAAAAAGCTCCAACTAGAATATAGAAAGCAAAGTTGACACCAAAGGTAAACCGAGTCGCCATTCCCATAAATATAAGATAACAAATGAAAGGCAAAAAAAATATTATTCTGCTCACGACATCACCCTTTCATAATAGAATGCTCGTTTTTTGGTTTATTTTCAAAGTTCCGCTTTTACAAAGCACAACTAAATCTCAACTGCGTCAATTTTATTTGTAGTTATTTAGAAAGTTACCTTTGCGTTTTTAATCGTTATTAGATCAGACGAGAAATTTCTAACATAAAATTTGTAGTTACCCGCTTTTTCCACTGTAATATTTATATTGGCACCAGAAACTTTTCCGTCTGTGCTTGCACACGCAATATACTTATTGCCTTTGTCGTCAAAGTATCCTATCTCAAGTATGGCAGCAGATGTGTTCTCAAAAGCGAAACACAATTTCGAATTATTTTCTATCGTGAAATATATGTCGTCAGCGTTGCCAATGGTAGCCTGTTGGCCATTGATAATTTGCACCTCGCCACCATTCTTGCTTGGGCTTTCTGGTGTGCCTAGTTCTGCAGATCCCAAAAATCTTCCGCTTTCATTTTCAATGTAGTCATAGGTATTTTCCATAACATCTGTATCGCCTTTGCGTTCATCGTTTAAGCCAACCGCAATTACTTGCCCCAGTTGGTTTACATATTGTTGACTAATGTCGTTTATGACAGGTGATTTAATTGGTGCGGCAATCTGCGGCGGTTCGCTATCCAATTCTGTTGCTGTTATGTTGGAAAAGTTATAGGTTAAAATAGATATTGACAAAGCACCAACCATAATCAAACTTCTTGTTCGTTTTTTCATATATACGCCCCCCCATTTTCAATCAGTATACCATGCACAATCTTCTTAGTCCACACGCCCCCGTTATTATCTTTTTCGGCAATAAAAATCTGGAAAACCCTTCGTATATATGATACTATGAAGGGTAGAACGCACTTTAAAACAGTTCCAGAAAATATTGTCTGATTGGAGAATACCATGGGCATTTCTTTTGATGCATTTTACCACCAACTACGAGATGGGAATTTCACCACTAGAGCTTCAGAGCGACTGGTGTTTTTTATGGACACACAATTGCAGTTTCGCTTTTTCAATGAGGCTTGGCTACAACTTCGGAATGTAACACTAACCCACGAACTGACATGTGAAGTCGGAAGCTTTATTCATGAGAAAGATATTGATTCGTTTCTTACGTGCGTGAGGAGAACGCTTGCACAGCAGGAGCCTCATGTTGCAGAACTTCGAATTTGCGATAAAGACAGTGCCTACAGATGGTTTGGGGCGATTGTTTGCCCTGAATATGGTGCAGATCATCAGCTGCTTGGTGTCTTGATCACCTGTGACGACATTACGGAGCAAAAAGCAAATGCCGAACGCTTTAAAAGAATTTCTTCCATTATTTCGGATTTGGAATTTGGTGTCATCATCAAAGATAACCATGCGGTTATTACCGATTGGAATCATGGTGCAGAGAAAATTATCGGGTACACTTATGAGGAGATGGTAGGCAAAACCTCACAGGTTTACTTGCTTGACCGCCAGCGTAATGATCTTGCACAAATTTATGAGGAAGTCGCCGAGGGCAGCAGCGTTTCCTTAAAGAAACTCGAAGTGCAACGCAAGGATAAACGTATTATAAACTGCTCAACCGTTCACACGCCTATTTATGACTCCGATAAAAACATCATGGGCTCCGTGGTATTTTTTAGCGATATTACAGACATGAAAGTGATTGAGGACAAAGCCCATAGCTTAGAAGCAATTTTTTCCACCGCAGACGCCGGCATCATGATTAAAGACAGAGCAGGAATTATCAAAGAGTGGAATATCGGTGCCGAAAATATTTTGGGGTATCATGCGAGTGAAATCATTGGCAAAACAACGAGGGAATACGCTCCCGATGATTCCATTGCGGATCTTGATGAACTAGAAGCCAGAACGTTACGTGGCGAGCATATCGCTCATGTTGAAGTCGTAAGACGGCACAAGGACGGACGGCTCATTGACTGTTCCGCTTCCTACACGCCCATTGTGAACCAAGATTCAGAAATTACTGGCTCCATCGCCATTTTCCATGACATTACGGAAGCAAAAATCGCAAAGAGCAAGGCTCAAAATCTAGCCGCCATCTTCTCCATTGCTGATGCGGGCATTATTTTAAAAGACAGCAACGGCCTTATTATGGATTGGAATGCCGGTGCTCAAAATATTTTAGGTTACACAGCAGAAGAAATCATTGGCAAGTCCACCAAGAGTTATGCACCCGAAGAGGGTTTTGCCGCCATTGATGGGCTAGAAGAGCGGCTACGTGCGGGCGAACATATCCTGCATCAAGAGGTTGTGAGAAAGCACAAGGATGGCAGACATATTGATTGTTCTGCGTCTTACACGCCAATCTTTGATAAAAAAGAAAAATTGATTGGCTCAATCGCCATATTCCATGATATATCCGAGAAAAAACAAATGGAGGAAAGACGCAAAAAAGCAGAGGAAGAGCTACAAAAAGCTTACCAAGACACCGAGGCAATTCTTGAGCAGATTCCCGCACCGATTTGTGTGGTGGCAGAGGGAAGAGGCAGAATACTCGGCTGCAATTCCGCCTTTGTTAGTATTTGCTACGTTCAAGGAATTGAAGAATTACTCGATTTCTCCATCACAACATACCTCAAGCAACAAGATTCGGATGAGCTACATGACGATGATTACATTCTCAAAAAACTAAGCAGCAGCGAGAGCTTTACTTGCAAAATGAAAAAGGCGAACGGCACAGTCATTGATGTGGAAATTACCTCACGTCCACTGACGTATCGGGATCGTTCGGCGTATGCGGTTCACTGCATGGATTTGACTCTGCAAAAGCTGCATGAAAAGGTTTTAAAAGATGCCGCCCACGCAGCAGAAATTGCATCAAAGACAAAGTCAACGTTCCTTGCCACAATGAGCCACGAAATTAGAACGCCTATGAACGGTATCATAGGGTTTTCAGAACTGGCTCTGGATGATGACCGTTTGGAGGACAGAACAAAAGATTATCTGGAGAAAATAAGAACCAGTGCAAACGGTTTGCTAGAAATCATCAACAACGTTTTGGATATTTCTAAAATCGAGGCGGGCAAAGTGGAGCTCGAAAAAGTGCCCTTTAGCCTTCACGATGTATTTAAACATTGCGAGACGATTAGCGATATTAAAGCTTCTGAAAAAGGCATTCATTTATATTTTTACGCAGAGCCGTATGTGTGGAACAAATTGATTGGCGATCCCACAAGGCTTAGACAAGTCCTGCTCAATTTACTTTCAAACGCCATTAAGTTTACCAACACTGGCATTGTAAAGCTTGTATCCACGGTGGAAGAGTACAACAACAAAAAGATAAAAATTCACTTTGAAGTAAAAGACAGCGGCATTGGCATGACGCAACAGCAAATTGATAAAATCTTTGAGCCTTTTATGCAAGCCGATAGTAGCACCACAAGGAGATTTGGCGGCACAGGCCTTGGTCTTGCCATCACTAAAAATATAATCGAACTCATGGGCGGCGAGCTCGTGGTCGAAAGCACCTTGGGCGTGGGCAGTAAATTTTGTTTCGATTTGACGTTTGATGCCATTGATGTGCCAACCGCACCACATTACAAAGAAGACTTGCCAAAGAAAAATTGTAAAAAACCTATCTTCAAAGGCGACGTTCTGGTTTGTGAAGACAATTCCATTAACCAGCAAGTGATTAAAGAACATTTATCCCGCATAGGACTTAATGCAACCATCGCACCCAATGGAAAACTGGGCGTGGAAACCGTCATGCAACGAATGCAACGTGGCATCCCTTATGATCTGGTTCTCATGGATATTCACATGCCTGTGATGGACGGTCTTGAAGCAACCAAACGGATGCTTGAATTGGGCGTGACGATTCCAATTATTGCCATGACCGCCAATGTCATGTCCGATGATATGGAAAACTACCTACGACACGGCATGTGCGACTACATCGGAAAACCATTTAACGGGCCAGAGCTTTGGGATTGTCTGCTCAAATATTTGACCCCGATTGAGGAAATTGATTTAGAAAAAACCGAGAGCCAATCAACCCTTGATAACTCATCACAAAACGGCTCCGTGATAAATAAAATGCTTGGAATAGAACGGTCTGGTGGCGGCGAACAGTTATACGTTCGTTTGAAAGCAGATTTTATGAAAAGCAACTTGGACACCATGGAAACCCTTGAGTCGGCACTCCAAGTTGGCGATATTAAACTTGCCCATCGCATTGCACACACGCTTAAAACTGTGTCTGCAACCATCGGTGCAACGATTCTGTCAGAAGCAACTTATCAACTGGAAAAATCACTTTCGGAACCTGTGCCTCGGGTTGACCGTGCCCAACTAAACGCCATCTATTCGAGCCTTCACGATGTTTTACACGAGTTAAGCCTAGAACCCGAAACAGTTAAGCAAGAGCGGAGCAATTCAAAAGAGTTTTCTAAGCCAGAAGTCATCTATTTAATAGACAAGTTGATTCCATTTCTTG
>JAVBKL010000101.1:0-2917 GCA_031554055.1 Eubacteriales bacterium
TGGTTCGACTTCGCCGAACTCACGTTAAATCCGTTTTCTTTAATTGCTTATAAGTTAGGTACGTGTCAATTGTACCATATTTTTCAAAAACCCGCCAAGTAAAATCTGATAACATAGAAAGCCCCCCTATTCATCTTTTCTGTTTATAAACCTATTTTCTTCAATTTGGTTTTACAATATACTGTAAATTTTTTGAAAGATGGCACAAATCAGATCAGTCGCACATATACTATCAAAAAACCAGAGGTGCCAAATGATAAGCGATAGGGATTATGTTGAGCATTCACTTGAAACGCATTTGTTTTTTTTAAGAATTATGAAAGAACATACTATTTTTTTGCAAGCAGGACTTCCGCCAGTGAATGCCAAACTTACCAAAGATTGCAGTTTATTGATTGAGAAATTTGAAAACTACTTGCGATATGCGGTACAAATTTCAAAAGGCTATGTCAAGCCAGAATTTTTAGCCAGTGGTCAAATCGTAACCCCTTACACCCTTGATGCCGAAAAAATAACCCAAACCTTATCAGGCATCCCCATTGACACCAGCATAACAAAATCCGAGCTTGAACTGCAAGCCATTACCGTAACAAATGCACGGCATGAAAACTTAACCCGAGATGTTAAGCTGTTAAACGCAAAACTATTATCAGAAGTTACCGCCCTGATAGACTTTAAAACTACATACTTAGAGGAACAGAGCAAATGCAGAATCTTTAGTTGGATTTACCCTTCCATGATTGAACACATGATCCACGAAGCACAGCTTTATCATTCCACACTGGAGCAAATTGAATCCAAACAGCCACTTGATAGTTCTGGTGTTTATGTACTTGAAAATCATTGGAACGACTTTATGAAAGAGCATGGCGAATATACAAACGGGCTTCTTGACCCAACCGAACTCGACTTAAAGAAAGCGGTAAAAAAATATATCGAAGCGTATTCGGCAATCCTCGAAATGCAAGAAAGCTTAAACCCGACAGATTTAAAATTTATAACGGAAAAAAGTAATGACGTGACAAAAAAATACCAAAGCTTTAACGAGACATCCGCCAAAGCCTTGGTAAGTTGTGAAGTGAGTTCCATTATCGTTCCGCTGCTCGGCGACCATTTGTTGCGTGAGTCTAGCCACTATGCCTATTTCCTAGCCGAGCTACTAGAAAAGCAAACCGTTACTTCCGAATAATTTCAATTTTTTGCGTTGCAATGGAGTCCGTAAAATCTTTGTCATGCTCCACAAAAATCATGCTTGGGTTACCGCTTTTTATTAAGTCAACAATCTGCATTCTCGAAAAAACATCAATATAATTGAGCGGTTCATCCCAAATGTACACATTCGCTTGCTGGCAAAGACTCTTTGCTAGCAGCGTTTTTTTCTTTTGTCCCGCACTAAATTCACTCATGTCTTTCTCAAACTGCACCCGTGAGAAATCCATTTTTCGCAAAATCGCTTTAAACAATGACTCGTCAATTTTATTCTCATAGGCAAACTCTTTTAGACTTTGACTCAAAAAAGAAGTGTCTTGTGAGATATAGGAAATCACTAAACTTTTGGGAATCTTAACTTCCCCTGCGTGTTCAATGTCTTCCCCTAGTAAGATTTTGATTATGCTGGACTTGCCACAGCCGTTTTTGCCTGTGAGTGCCAGTCGTTGACCTGCAAACAGTTTAAAGCTTACATTTTCGCAAACCGTTCTTTCCCCATACGCAACCGAAAGGTTATTCACTTCTATTAATGTGTCTGAATGAAATTTTAATGGTTTAATGGTCAAGCTCTCGTTTGATTCAATGTTTTTTAGCAGTTCCGATTTCTGTGTAATGGCTTTTTCTTGTCGGGATTGCGTGTTCTTTGAACGCTTCATCATTTTTGCGGCTTGATGCCCCACGAATCCCCTGTCCGCTACATGGGTACCAATTTTTGATTTTTCAATTTTCTCAGACCATGAAGCGGTTTGTCTGGAAGCTTCTGTTAAACGCTCAATATCTATCTTTAGTATGTCGTTTTCTGATATTTCATATTGGTCGTTCAGTTCTTTGTTTTTCCACCAAGACGAAAAATTTCCGCTCTGCACGTCAATATTCGTTTTGTTGATGGCGAGCACATGGTCAATGCAACTATCCAAGAAATGCCTGTCATGTGAAACCAAAATAAAACTCTTTTTGCTCTTTAAATATTTGCTTACCGCTTCTCGTGCCTCCAAGTCCAAATGGTCTGTCGGCTCATCAATTAAAAGAAAATTATGCTCTCGCAAAAACAAAGCTGCTAACAAAACTTTTGTTTGTTCCCCATTGCTCAAAGTCCCAAAAGGTCTGTTCAGAACACTTTCGTCCACACTCAACATGGAAAGTTCTTTTTCAAGTGTCCACATTTCGTACTCATCGGCAATCTCGTTGACAATTTCTATCGTGTTCTTGTTTTTGTCGTGAACCTCAAATGGAAAGTAATCAAATTTTACAGTTGCATGGATGGTGCCAGCATACTCATATTTTCCTTGCAAGAGTTTAAGAAAAGTCGTTTTACCTCTTCCGTTTCTGCCAATAAGCCCCAGTTTCCAATCTGTGTCAATTTGTAAATTTACATTCTCAAAAATATTGTCATAGCTACCATCATAAGCAAATGTGAGGTTTCTAATACTCAATTGTGACATAAGCCCAGCTCCTTATCAACACAAAAAGAACAGCAAGAAATCCCTGCTGTTCTCTTAACATACACGATCATTGTTAAAAGTATATAACGGATGTTTTCTCACTAAATTGCAACACAAATAAACGCAACAAGTCTTGCTTGCCACAGACATTTGCATATTCAATTTATACGCTAGTTAGCAAGAAAAAATATCCATCGTTATCTATACCTCGTTTGGTGTGAAATTAAAATTTTTATCGTACCTTGTTACACTTACACGTCTATCAC
>JAVBKL010000201.1:0-10894 GCA_031554055.1 Eubacteriales bacterium
AATACGTTGGCTCTGGTGCAGCAGATCCCATTAAGTTACCAAAAATATCGACGATCCAAGTAGCAGTGCGATCATCCACCTTGTAGGTTTGCAAGTAAGTTGCAATCAGTTTGTTTCTGACCATATAATAGGAACTGCCAGCGTATTTAAGCATAAAGTATCCGTTTAGTTCAATAAAATTCTTACACTGGATTCGATCCTGTGTAAGCTTTGGACATAAATCGTTTAACAGATTCGTAGCTTTGTTAAAATTATAGAAAATATCCTCGCCATATTCTTTTTGCATCTTTTGCAAGGTATCTAAGATTGCGTTGTCCATATAACTCCTCCAGAAACGTGTGACATGTTGCTATATAGGCAGCCCAACATTCTCCCAATTGGATAGTTCGCATTGTCCTTCGTCGTTTTGTGCGTTGCCGTCAAGCATCGTGGCAAGCACTCGCCCACTACTTGTGAGCCCAAGCATGTGATGCCCGCCGCCACAAACCGCAATCAAGTCTTCCCACTCGTCAAGGCTGCATTCCACGCCCGAGCTTGCCCAATAATATTCAAGAATTTTTGCCTTGCCGTTTTTGGTTAGCCCAACAAAACAATCTTTGGTTTGTGTGAGTGCGGCAATGTCATTCCACTTGGTCGCCGAACGCCTTGGTTTTACGGCGGTGCCGCTTTCTTTTAAAGCAATCATAAGCCCACGGTGCCGCATACCAGCAAGGTCTGATACATTCGTGAGTGCTGTAATATCGTATCGGTCATAGGGAATATCGCCAGCGGCAACCACGGTTCCATCTTTTTTAATTCCGTAGGTGCAGCCAAAATCCACCACCACATGAATAATATTTCGCCAGTGCGACACATCACACTCGCCGTCTTTGTTGCGTCCGCAAGCGATCACTCGCCCATCTGTTTTTAGTCCAACGGTATGTCTGGTTGATGCATACACTGTGCTTATATCTGTCCAATTGGAAACTTCACATTGTCCTTCCAAGTTATCGCCAACCGTGATGACCGTGTTGTCACGCTTCACGCCGATTGTGTGAAAGCCACCAGCCGCCACAGCGATGATGTTTCTCCAAGTGGAAACATTGCACTGTCCGCATTCGTTATTGCCAGTAGCCACAACGGTTCCGTCCATTTTTAGTGCCACGCTGTGATAAACCCCCGCACCCAAACAACGAGCATAGTCCTGCGAAAATGCAAGCTTGATTTCTGCCTTATGCATGGGTTTCTCGTCAAAACCAATCACAGCCGCAATGAGTTCAACCGTCCAAACCGCAACAGAATTTTCTACGCAATACGTCTCTGCATAGTTTTTAATCAGTTTATTTTTTATAATCGGATACGCCGCTTCCGATTTTTTCAGTTCTTCAAATCCGCCCATTTCAAGAATGTTTCGCACTTGTAGACGTTCCTTGGGCATATGAGGTGCAAGGTCTTTTAGCAAATTATTGGTTCGTGTTATGTTATGGAAAAGCTCTTCGCCATACTCATCCCGCATTTTGATAAGAATGTCCAGTATTTCGATATTCATAAACTCACTCCGAAATATATATACATAGTTGCTTTCCGTTAGCACTTTCCAAGTTCAAATTTTCTTTGTATTTATCAGGAACAAGGATTCTGTCGGGGTTTCCGTCAGAAATATATCTGCGTTCTGGTTTTTGTTCGTACATTTCAAGCGTCCACCAAAGATCTGTCTCTTCGTCGTTAGATCCACGCACACGAGGGATATTTGTCGGGTCAAACCTAACATGGTTTGGTGCGGCAGAAGCGTCGCTTTGTCCTTCTCTAAGCCCTACCTCGTAGTTGTAGGTCGTGCCTTCATAGGTTCCTTTGAGTGCGAATTGTCTAAAATCCTCCTTGGGGCGAACGCCCTCTGGATAGGAAATGCTTCGCATTTTATAGTTTGGCAAATGATCTTGCACGTATTTCTCCACTTTGCCTACTTCTTTTTGAATACCCTCTGCATCAAGCTTGGATAAAACCGCATGGCTAAATGTGTGGTTACCTATTTCATAACCGTTGTCCACGAGGTATTGAAATCTTTCAGAAACTGTACCAGCACCTTTAAACGGTTCTGAATCCGCATTTACATAAAAAATAGCGGAGTTTCCAAAATCAGGATGAGTTTTTTCAAACTCGTTTAAAATATCCACGGCACAATCTTTTTTTGGAACGAGTTGTCCGTTTGCTTCTTCAAGTGAAAACGACGTGGAAACGCCGTCATCAAAACAAAGAACCGCTGGAGTGTAGCCAGCCTCAACTTTTATGTTATTATCAAGCAAATCCGAAAGCGGCATGATTCTAAACCCTCTGTCATACAAGGCCTGTAGGTCGTTTTTAAAATCGTTGATGTTTCTTTGGTAAGACGAGTTCGGCTTGCCTTCTACGATGCCATGATACATGAGAATCATGATTTGCCCAACTTCATATGGCTGTACGCCGTTTAAGTTAAACTCGGCAAGCTCATGCGGTTCTGCATGTGGGGTTGGTGCTGGGGCTGGTTCTGAAGGTGCAAATCCCCCTGTTACATTTTCTAATTCTAAGGTTACAACCGCTTCGCTTGAAGCAAGTACACTTTCAATATTTGGTGTCGGCACAGCAATCGTTAGATTTCCTGAATCCTCCACATTTTTTCCTGTTTTGGCTTCACCCGCACAACCGCCAAGGCACATTGCCAAAGTTAAAACAGTGGCTATTAATCTTTTCTTCATTTGACTCACTCCCCAAAAATTTTACGTAACACAAAAGCCACGCCCGCTTCATCATTGTTTCGTGTAACAAAATCCGCAACCGCAAGCGTTACGCCATGCGAATTTCCCATCGCTACACCGTAACCTGCAAACTCGAGCATATCCACATCATTTTCGCCATCACCAATGGCAACAATCTCATCTCTCGCGTATCCGAATTTCTCTGCAAACAGGTTCAGTGTTCTGCCCTTTGAAATGTCTCTAAGCATTATATCGACACAATTCTTTGAAGACCTGCATACATTTACGTCTTCAAGCTCACTTAATTGTTTTTGCATCATGAGTAGCTTGTCTATATCTTGTTCCACCAAAGTAACTTTTATTATTTTATCTTTGTTTCCGATTAAGCTATAAAGGCTTTTAACGACTTCGCCGTCTAAGTTTTTTGTAAGAACTTTTTCATACGTGCCGAAAATCTCTTTGATTTTATTGCCAACAGCATCTGCCGCCTGCACATACACTTTAGAAGCCGAGCAAAGTTTTGGAAAAGCGTTCACGCTCATACAATAATCAAGAACCCTTTTTAGGGACTCATCAGGAATCGGAAAACAAGCGAACAATTCTCCTGTAGCTAAATCCCGAAGCGACGCCCCATTACATCCAATAACGATACTTGAAATCCCAAGTTCGTCTATATAATCATGAACCATTAGATCGTTTCGCCCTGTTGCAATCATAAATTTTATGCCCTGTGCGGAGAGCCTTTTAATTTCTCGGAGATTATCCTCGGGGATAAACGCCCGCCCATCTATTAAAGTTCCGTCACAGTCCATCACTACAAGCTTATACATCAAACCATTCCTATCCCAAGTATTAATTTTTTTCACTAGATAATAGTACCACAAGCACTGCACATAAACAATATAGTCAAGGAATTTATGTGTTTCCGTTTACAGATGTTGAAAAAATGTTAATAATATTATAATATAGTCATTAGTTAAACCAGAAAGGGGAATAGAACATGAAAAAAACATTTTATATAACCACCCCGATATATTATCCAAGTGATAAGCTGCATATCGGGCATTCGTACACAACGGTTGCGGCAGACACAATGGCTCGCTATAAAAAGCTCCGTGGCTTTGACGTAAAGTTTTTGACAGGCACCGATGAACATGGGCAAAAAATGGAGCGTGTGGCAAAAGCCAACAACACAACCCCAAAGGAATATGTGGACAAAATCGTTTCGGGGATCAAAGAACTGTGGTCTGTCATGGACATCGACTACGATATTTTTATTAGAACCACCGATGATTTTCATATCAAGGCGGTGCAAAAAATATTCAAGCAGCTCTATGACAACGGAGATATTTACAAAAGCAGTTACGAGGGTTGGTACTGTACGCCAGACGAGGCTTTTTTTACGGAGCGACAACTCGTAGACGGCTGTTGCCCCGACTGTAAGCGTCCTGTTGAAAAAGTGAAAGAAGAAAGTTATTTCTTTAAACTCTCAAAATACCAAGACAGAATCACGAAACATATCGAGGACAATCCAGATTTTATTATGCCGCAAACTCGCCAAAACGAGATGATTAATAATTTCTTAAAACCGGGGCTTGAAGATCTTTGCGTTTCTCGTACCTCCTTTAAATGGGGCGTACCAGTTGAGTTTGACCCTGGCCATGTCGTTTATGTTTGGATTGACGCACTCTCAAACTACATCACCGCACTCGGCTACCAATCAGAAGATGATTCGGATTACAAAAAATATTGGCCAGCAGATGTGCAGCTCATGGGAAAAGAAATTGTTCGGTTCCATACCATCATTTGGCCGGCCATGTTAATGGCATTAAACGAGCCACTTCCAAAACAAGTTTTCGGTCATGGTTGGCTAGTCATCGACGGCGGAAAAATGTCAAAGTCGCAAGGCACAGTGGTTGACCCTAGAATTTTGGTAGAAAGATACGGCGTGGATGCCATTCGTTACTTCTTAATGAGAGAAGTCGCTTTTGGGCAAGACGGAAATTATACAAATGAAGCACTTTTACAAAGAATCAATTTTGACCTTGCAAACGACCTTGGCAATTTAGTTTCAAGAACCGTAGGCATGATCGATAAATATTTTGGCGGTACACTGCCAAGCGAGCAAAGTGAAACCGTATTTGACAAAGACTTAATTGAGCTGTCAAAATCCGTTGTTAATAAAGTAGAAATCTCGATGGAAAAACTTTTGTTCAGCGATGCTTTAAACGAAATTTGGAATCTCGTTCGCCGCACCAACAAATACACAGACGAAACACAACCTTGGGTGCTTGTGAAAGACGAGAGCAAAAAAGCAGAGCTTGCAAACATCATGTATGTTCTGACCGAAACCCTAAGGGTGGTATCGGTGTTAATCGCACCATTTATGCCTCGCACTCCAAAATTCATTCATGAACAACTAAACATGAGCAATCCAGAAGTTTTAACATGGGATAGCACAAAAACTTTTGGGTTACTACCACGTGAAGTAACAATTACAAAAGGCGAAATCATTTTCCCAAGAATCGACATAAAAAAAGAGTTGGTTGAGATGCAAACTGTTCTTGTTTCAAAAGAGCCAGTGAAAGTTTCAGAACCAAAAAAAGAAGAAGCTTCCACACAAATAACGATTGACGATTTTGATAAAGTGAAATTCAAAGTGGGCAAAGTGATCGAGTGTGAGAAAGTTGATGGCTCGGACAAGCTACTCAAATCAAAAGTTAAAATTGGCGATGAGGTAAGACAAATCATTTCAGGCATTGCACAGGGATATTCCCCAAGCGAAATGATCGGAAAGAAAGTTGTTGTCGTTGTGAACTTAAAACCTGCAAAATTGCGTGGGCATTTATCCGAGGGCATGATTCTTGTGGCAAACGACGAAAACGATAAGCTGAATCTGGTTACGATTGCCGGAGACCTTGAGGACGGAGCAGAAGTTAGATGATCGAATCACACGCACATTATGATGATAGTCGGTTTGACGAGGACAGGACAGAGCTTCTGTCCTCGCTTCCTGCCAATGGCATCGAGTATGTAATCAACGTTGGGGCAGATATGCAGTCGTCAGAGAGAAGTATCAAACTTGCGGAGCAGTTTCCGTTTGTGTTTGCGGCTGTGGGCGTTCACCCACACGAAGCCGAACAAATGACAGACGCCGACTTTGATGTTTTACGCACATATGCCAAACACAACAAGGTCGTTGCCATCGGTGAGATTGGGCTTGATTATTATTACGACCATTCGCCCAGAGAAATTCAGAGACAGCGTTTTGTCGAACAGCTTGCACTTGCACATGAATTGCAGTTGCCAGTAATCATTCACTCAAGAGATGCTTGTGCCGAAACGATGGATATTATAAAAAATAGCAAAGTCCGAAACGGCGTGATCCATTGCTTTTCTGGAAGTGTCGAAACCGCAGTCGAGTACGTAAACATGGGCTTTCATATTGGTGTTGGTGGTGTCGTCACCTATAAAAACGCAAAAAAACTGGTTGACACCGTGCGAGAGATTCCGATTGAACGTTTATTAATCGAGACAGATTGCCCTTATTTAACCCCTGTTCCGCATCGTGGAGAGCGAAATTCCTCTCTTTATCTCAAATATATTGTTGATAAAATATCAGAAATCAAAAATATATCCCCAGAAAGCATTGAAAAGTCAACGAAAACTAACACTTTGGCGTTATTTGTAAAAATATTTATTGCATAAATATTACAGATATGTTAATATACATAGGTAAGATGAATAAGATATTTCATACATAGCGAAATATCTTATTATTTTGCTTTAAATATTAATTGAATTTTGATAGTTACCTAACAAAATTCCCAACAAAGGTTAAAGACATTGCAGATTTCATGTGATGATGTTAGCAAGTTATTTCGACAAATTATTACAAACTTGTTAATAATCTTTCAACCATAAGGAGGATATGAATGCCAAAGTATTTTAGAATTTTGGCACTTGTAGTAGTTTGCGTAATTGTTTTGACCGGAACCGCAAATGCTTTAAGTGTCGACTGGTTTGATGTGAATCTGACGGTAAATGATGAGAGCACGAGCTATAAAACAAAAGCCAACACAGTGGGTAAGTTTTTAAATGAGAATAACATCGAACTTAACAATGGCGAGACAGTAACCCCGCCAGAAATTGCACCACTTAGCCCCTCAAAAACAAACAGCATTGTCATAACATCTTTTATCAATGTTATGGTGTACATCGACGGCGAATCAGCGAACCGCAAAGTGCAACAGGGTACAACAACTGGTGAATTACTTTCGGATCTCGAAAAAGAAAACAGAATTAAATATGTGTTTAACGGAAATACAGATGAACTTATAAGAGATAATAGCGAATTGATTTTAACTACAGTAACAACCGATGTTGAAGTGAGTAAGTTGCCGATCATGTTTGAAACGCAAGTTGTTTCAGATGCAGCCCTTGAGAAAGATACCGAGCAAGTGGTGCGTGAGGGCGTGGCCGGTGAACTCCAATTAATCACAAATGTATCTTACCGCGCGGGCAAAGTCGTAAAGACACAAGTCATGAGTGAAAATGTTGTGAAACACCCTGTTAGCAAAATTATAAAAATCGGAACAAAGAAACCAAAACCTAAAGTTCAAACAGAAATCGGAAATATGCCTTACAAGTCAGTGATGCCAATGGTGGCAACAGCCTACACGGCTGGATTTGAATCCACTGGCAAGAACCCAGGTGACCCTGGTTATGGCGTTACAGCATCAGGCAAGCACGTAGCACACGGCATCGTAGCCGTTGACCCCGAGGTAATACCGCTAGGCACCAAGTTATTTGTGCAAGGATATGGAATGTCAGTTGCGGCTGACCGTGGTAGTGCCATCGTAGGAAACAGAATTGATTTGTACCACGAGAGTTTAGACGATGCAAAGAAATTCGGCAGAAGAACCGTTGATGTGTATATACTAGAGAATTAAAAAAAGAAAAAAACCATTCATTTGAGAACTTGCTCAAATGAATGGCTTTTTTGTTTTCTTTCAAAAATAAATTCCAGACAGTAGAAAACCGAGTAATTAAACTCGGTTTTCCTGCTCTTAAGAACAATGTCTGGTTTTTGGAGCCAGACTGCAAAGTCATAGCATTCAAGCTCCTTCTTTCCTGTTATAACTCTGCTTTGATGCAAAGGTCTTTTTTGTTAATAATTATTTAAGTTCAAATGCTACTGTTTTTACAGTTTTGCCATTTTTAGCTGTAGCTTCAAGTGTGTAGTTACCATTTGGAGCTGTTTTGAGTTTCTCAAACGCTGTCTTTTTAAGAACAAGTGTATCTATTGCTGACCAATCAAAATCTGTAGCTCCAAGTGCATATATAGTATACGTAGGCGCAGGACCAACAAATTTAACTAACATAGTTGAGCCAGTAGCATGGGAAACAGCTTTATATCCTGATCCAGGTGTAACAGAAACGTTAGTAACGTCAGTTGGAAGAGCAGTTTTTATTATCTCTGTAGCTACTGTACCAATTGTTCCTGCTACTGGTTTCTCTGGGCTATTGTCAGCTTTAAGGCCTGAACCGCTAACAACTGTTGACATTCCACTTTGGTAACCAACTGTAGCATTATCATTTCTGTTTGCCTCTGAAACAGGAGCAAACGTGTATCTTACTGTTACAGAAATATCCTTAGCTGCCCAAGTTGCTAATGAATTAACGTCACCTTGGAGTGAGAAACAAGCAACTCCAGTTGCACTATTATTAATTGCATTCGCTGCTACTGCATTTTTATCAAGAATCATAGTAGCTCTTGCAGGTTTAACAGTTGTATCTGCCGAAAGCGTATTCATCTCTATCGCACCAGCTGATGTATACACTGTACCATCAACAGGTGTACCTGGCACTGGATTAGTACCAGTAAGAGCAACTGCACTTGTACTAGCAATCAATAAATACATAGAAACTTCTTTTGCTGTGTTAGTAGCATCATCAGGTGTTATAGGTGCTGTCGAACTAAAAAAAGTGCCAGTTGCTGGATCTGTAAATTGTGTATTAATATCTTGTAGTGGCACAGTGTAAACATTTGCAGCAGGAACTATAAACGCTTCTACGCCAACCGCAACTGCAATGTTTGATTGGTTAGAAACTGCATAACCATAACCAGGAACTTTGATCGCTGATCTGTGATTCAATGCAGAACCTGTAGCTAGACCACCCAATTCATAAGGATCAACTGCAAAAGCCAAAGCAGCAGGTACCTTCACCTTATAAGTTGGTGCCGTAACTGTGTTGTCACCCATTGATTTTTGTTGAGTAGGTGGTGTCATTGTAGTAACCTCTGAAAACGCAAATACACTTGTTGAAAATGCCAATGTTGCTACAACACCTAATGCTGTTGCTTTGCTAAATAAATTTGATTTCATAAAAACTCCTCCTTGTGTTTTTAAGATTATATTTTAAGATGGTTAGTCTTAAGAGCCTATTCTTGTACTGCAATTGTTACAGCTACAGCAAATGTACCTACTACTTTATTGTTTTTATCAAGTAAATTGTAAGTTACTGTTGCGGGGTAGGTCCCCATTGCCAAATCTCTGCTAAGTTTAATTTCTTTCATCTGCTTACCAACAGGAATAATTGTTGATGTAAAAAGAGATTCGCCTGTTTCATCCAGCGTGAGTTCTATCGCAAACGGTTTAGTATTGCTCTCATCATTAGCAAGAAAAGCATCGATTGCTGGGTCTGCCGCATCTTTAAAAGTCCAAATGGTACTCATGTTTGCTGTAAACATTCCGTCGTCTATTTCTGCTTGTACTTGATCCATGACAGCTTCAAGATTGTTTTCATCTAACACAAAGCCTTTTCCAGCTGCTGTTTCTGGGTTCGCAAGAGGTTGCACTACAGCAACTTGCTCTTGCTGCTGTGCTAGTAAAAGTGCTGCATTTTGCTTTTGTATTTCTTTCATGATATAGAAACCAAAACCAACTGCAACAACGATTAATACTAAAAATCCAAAGATCAAAATTGTTTGCACAGACAGTTTTTTGCTTTTGGGTTGTTCCACTTACATATCCACCTCCTAGTTTTTAGTTTACTGATTCGCTCAAATGTTTAGTTCGCTAGTCGGCTCTGCTGTTACATCAATGATAGGTTCATCCGATGGTACTGGGTTTGCGTCAATCACTGGTTCTTCCGTTGGCTGCGGTGTTACATCAACCACTGGTTCTTCCGTTGGTTGTGGTGTCACATCAACCGCTGGTTCCTCCGTTGGCTGTGGTGTTTCCTCAACGGCTGGCTGTTCTGTCGGCTGTGGTGTTACTTCAACAATCGGTTCCGTTGGTTGTGGTGTTACATCAACCACTGGTTCCTCTGTTGGTTGTAGTGTAGCTTCTGGGTTTGTCAGGTCAATTCCGCTTTCGCTTGTGACTTCCACATCAATTCCACTTTCGCTAGTAACTCCTATGTCAAAACCATCTCCGCTTATGATCACGGGTTCAAGTCCTGCATCCGAAATAATTCCCTCAACAATTGGTAAAATCGGTATCACTGGTTCTATTTCAAAGTCTACCGTTAGCGATACATCTCCGTTACCCCAAGGTATAGCTGGATAGCAATTTGCAATACCACCCACAAACAGTGAAACTTGACTACCTTCGTTTAAGTTCATCCAAGTGTTAGATTCATCATAACTTGAAGCCTTTAAGTAAAACTCTCCAAGGTACTCTCTCGGTTCGTTTGTAACAACAACATTTTGAAAACCTTCTGTGTCACTGTTAAGCAACATATAAATTGCTTTTTCCGCTATCGTTGATGAAGAATCAAATGGTTCTGCGAAAGATTTAAAATCCGTATCGTTTGCAAAAGCATAATGAGCACTTTTCACTTTTACAATAACATCAACATTGCTATAATTGATTATGCTGTGTCCACTTGAAAATATTTGCCCCATTCCCTGTATCTCAAACGGGTCTATGGAGAACGCCATCATGCTCGGCAGTTCAACATTAATTACTGGTTCGAGATTATAGTTTGGAGATATTTCCACACCCATACCGCTTAAAATTTCTGTGGTATCGGGAAGATTTTCAGCGGCTTCAAATAAAGCAACTTGTTCTGTTACGCCAGTACCATCCCCTCCAAATCCGCCGTGACCTCCAACTACAGAGCCAACTGTTACGGCTGAAGTAGTTACAGCAGTTGCAACAAGAAACACCTTTTCT
>JAVBKL010000010.1:0-24497 GCA_031554055.1 Eubacteriales bacterium
ATAATATGTCTGATGCATCTCGGAACCAAAAGCTTTCGGAAATAAAAAAACACAATGCAAGAATGTATAAGGAACTGGCGAAAAGAAATAAACGACGTGTGACTGAAGCCGATTATCTCACCAAAATGAAAGATACTAACAATATCTTAGAGATTGACGACCTACATACTTTTTTCTACACAGACGTTGGAACCGTACGTGCTGTAGATGGTGCAACTATCTCCGTTCCACGTGGCAAAACCGTGGGTATTGTAGGCGAGAGCGGCTGTGGAAAATCCGTCACAAGTTTTTCTGTGCTGCGGCTATTGCAAGAACCCCAAGGACAGATTGCCAGCGGAGCGATTCGCTTTAACCAACCGGCACAAAACCGTGCCATTGATCTTGCCCAGCTGCCAAACGCTGAAATGGAAAAAATCCGTGGCAACGAAATCTCAATGATCTTCCAAGAGCCAATGACTTCTCTAAACCCAGTGCTTACCATTGGTTTGCAACTTGACGAAGTGCTAAAGTTTCATAACGCAAAAAAATTGAGCAAAAAAGATATCGCCAACCGCAGTATCGAGTTGCTTAAACTCGTGGGGATTGCCAACGCCGAAGGCGTGTATAAAATGTATCCTCACGAACTTTCAGGCGGAATGCGTCAACGTGTCATTATTGCCATGTCACTCTCTTGCAACCCGCAACTCATCATTGCCGATGAACCAACAACAGCCTTGGACGTTACCATTCAAGCACAGATTTTGGATTTATTACGTGACTTGAAAGATAAAATCAGTGCGTCCATCATGTTAATCACCCACGATCTAGGTGTCATTGCTGAAACGGCAGATTTTGTTGTGATCATGTATGCGGGTCGAGTGGTTGAACAAGGCACTGTTTGGGAAGTGTTTAACACCCCAAGCCATCCCTACACCATCGGGCTTATGAACTCTCGCCCATCTTCGGCGACTGGCAGTGACCGCTTGTACTCCATACCCGGCAATGTGCCAAACCCAATTGAGTTGCCAGACCATTGCTTCTTCCGGAACCGCTGTGATCAATGTGTGCGTGCATGCGGTGGAAAATATCCGCCTGTGATTTCCTTGAGCGAGACGCACAAAGTAGCTTGTTATCGCTACTTGGCAAAAATGACAGAAGGAGGGCAAGCATAATGGCAGAGCAAAATATTTTGGAAGTAACGGATCTTAAAAAGTATTTCCCCATAAAAAAAGGCGTTCTACAAAGAGTAGTCGGCCATGTGCGAGCGGTGGACGGCATCAGTTTTTCCATTAAGCGTGGACAAACTTTTGGGCTTGTTGGCGAAAGCGGTTGTGGAAAAACCACCATAGGCCGAACTTTGTTAAGATTGACAGATCCAACTTCTGGCAAATCTGTTATTAATGGCAAAGATATTTTTTCTCTTAAAAAAGAAGAACTGCGTAAGCTTAGGCCAAAAATACAAATTATCTTTCAAGATCCATACTCATCTCTTGACCCACGTATGCCCATCGGCGAAATTATTTCCGAAGCAGTGCGTGAGCACCAGATAGTGCCAAAATCAGAGTTGCGTGATTATGTCATCGGCGTTATGAAAAGCTGTGAGCTTCGCCCCTACCAATTTGAGCGGTATCCACATGAATTTTCTGGTGGGCAACGCCAAAGAATTTGTATTGCGAGAGCTTTGGCACTGAATCCCGATTTGATTGTCGCTGACGAACCTGTTTCCGCTTTGGACGTATCTGTTCAGGCACAAGTCATTAATTTATTGCGAGATTTACAAAAACAACGTGGACTATCCTACCTTTTTATATCTCACGACCTTTCAGTTGTGGAATATATTTCTGATGTGGTCGGCGTTATGTACCTAGGCAGTATGGTGGAGATGGCTCCCAAAAAAGCTATTTTCTCAACACCAGCTCACCCGTATACCAACGCTCTTTTGAGTGCCGTGCCTGTACCAAACCCAGGAGCTAAGATGAACCGCATTATTTTAGCAGGAGACATCCCCTCCCCAGCAAACCCACCGTCTGGTTGCAAGTTTCACACACGCTGCCAGTATTGTATGGATCTTTGCAAGACACAGGCACCCGCCTTTGAAGAAGTGGCACCTGAACATTTTGTTGCTTGCCACCGTAAAAAAGAATTAATTACCAATGTTATTAAGTGAAAAAAATCTATTAAAAAAAGCATCAAGGCGAGCAAATTAGCCTTGATGCTTTTTTAAGATGTGCCCTTTTGTGAAAATCCATATTCCCAGATAAGATAAAACCAGATTGATCGGTGCCGCAATCAGCAAAAAAAAGAACATCAGTGTTAATTCAGGATTTATATTAATGATTACTAAATCAATTAAAATCACAACAATATTGATCATATGTGGCATTATCATTCTTTTTTGTTTTCTGTGGGCAAGAAGCAAAAGTACGCTGCCTACAAGTAAACAAAATCCCACAATACTAAAATAAAGAGCAAAATGATGTTCTGCCCACCAAACTTGTTTTACGATTAAATATCGAAAAAACATAACATGACTTCTTGCTATCGGCTCAATAAAAAAGGGCAAGGCATACATAAACACAAGAATGCAGACGAGGGGAACCCATGCTTTTTGTTTTGTCATAATAAATCCTCCATAAAAAAAGACAAGCCCCTTGAAGGGGCTATGCAATTTTATTTATTTATTTTGCTGGCTCACCTGTTACTGTCGGATTAGCAGCATCATTACTCCAACCGATCCAACCATCGCTATACAATGAAACATTGTCCATACCCAAGGTGTTGGCATAGTAGAGAACTTCAGCCGCTCTCCAACCACTGCCGCACATAAACATCAAACCTTTGGTGGTATCAATTTTGCTTTCTTTCCATAGGCTCACAATTTCGTTTGCGTTTCTCATGGTATTGTCAATGTTACGATAATAATTTAAGTCACTAGAACCACCTGTTCCAGAGTAACCATATACTGCTCCAGGGATTCTTCCTTTTTTATCATGGTAGCTATAGCCACTGTTCTCGCCTATGTATTCATCCCAACCTCTGTTGTCAACCAAACAGTATTGTTCTGGCTTTTCTAGTCTTTCTTTCAACTCTGGAATGCTGACAATTTTACTTTTGTTAGCAGGTATGCTTGCGCCGAAATCCGTAGAAGCAACTGGAAGGTGCTTCTCAGTTTCCAATTGATAACCAGCATTAAGCCAAGCACCATTGCCTCCATTTAACACACGTACATCTTTTACGCCAATATACTCCAAAACAACGGCCAATCGATATGCCGCCATTTGATACTCGCTGCTTACAATTACAGTATCATTTGCAGTAAAACCATTGGTTAAAGCCCACCCAGCTAAATGTTCATCTGTATCTAACATCCATGCTGGTGGTGGCTCAAAAGAGTCTGTGTCAATATGGAAAGCGTTTGGAATATGTCCCTTGTCGTATGACTCTTTGGACTCGCCCCAACTTGCCTCAACCATTTTAACATTTGCATTTTCAAAAGTAGCTGGTGTTTCTCCATCTAAAATTTGTTTAACGGCTTTGGCTGGCACAATCAATTTATAGTTTGGATACGCCTCCATGGACAATGTTGAATCCTTGGCCCACTCTTTTACATCATATGTAAATAAGTTTTTATAGCCCTTTTCTTTTAAATACTCCGCAACCAAAGAAGCATCTTTGCCGTTGGCATCATACAAAACAATGTTTTTCTCTGGCAAAATGCCTTTGGTTTCCAAAGCTTTGGCAAGAATCTCTTCTTTATTTTCTACTTCTTGCTTTAACCAATTGGCCGAGAAATCTACAGCGCCTTTGATATGACCGCTTCTTTCTTCGCCATCTAATTGCCATCCGTTGTATGAGTCGTTCAGTCTTGTATCAACAACAACCCATCCGTCTTTCCCCAAATTGGTTTTTAGTTCGTCAGTTGTTATTACACCGTCCGCTTCTTTCACTTCTGGTGTTGTCACAGCGATTGGGGCTGGTTCTTCTACTTTTGTTTCAACTGGACTTGAGGGCTGTGGTGGAGTCTTTGCTGCACTGCATCCTGTAAAAAGCATGCTTGTTGCGATACATAAAGCCATTAATTTTGATTTCATCAGTTTTCTCCTGTAAATTCATATTTTTTTCCAGTAAAATGTGCCAATTCATTGGCATACTATTGCGTACTCAAGTTTTCAAGGACTCACCCCCCTATCATTTCAACTTACCTATTTTAATACATAATCTTGCACATGTCAAATAATTATCAATCATAGTTTGCTCAAATAATTAATAGACTGTATAGCAAGCAAAAGCAAAAAGTAGTTAGAAGGGGTGGTTTCATGTTAGCCAAAACTCGTGACATAATTTCTCCAACCAATGAAAAGGACAAGCAAATTCTATTCATGCTAAATGCCTGCTTGCGAAAACAAGATCTGATTCCTGATTCTGTTTACAAGAAAGTGGAGGCAAAAATAGCACAAAGGAGGAGCGACACATTGACATCTATGAAATAAAAACCGAATTAAGCCGTGGAAAGACCATCTATGACCTTGAACTTCGGGTTACATATTATGCGAGGGTTTCTACCGATTCCATTGAGCAAAAAAATTCATTAAAGAACCAGCAATTATACTATGATGAAAAAATTAACCACTGTTCCAATTGGGAATATGTTTGCGGTTACATTGATGAAGGCATCTCTGGCAAAAGCACGGAAAACCGTGTTGCGTTCAATCAAATGATAGCAGATGCCAAAGACGGATTATTTGATTTAATTCTAACAAAAGAAATTAGCCGCTTCGCTCGTGACACGTTGGATAGCATTTTTTTTACTCGTGAACTTTTAAAGATGGGCGTCGGTGTATATTTTGAGAACGATAATATCAGTACACTCTTTCCAGATAGCGAATTACGTTTAACGATTATGGCAAGCATTGCACAGGACGAGATCCGAAAACTTTCCGAACGAGTGAAGTTTGGTCATAAGCGTTCGATTGAGCAAGGCAAAGTTCTAGGAAATGATAGCATTTGGGGATATTCGAAAAACAAAGGCAAGCTTGTCATTGTCAAAGAAGAAGCGGAAATGATTCGAACCATATATAATCTTTACGCCAATGAGAAGCTTGGGATCAGAAGCGTATGCAACAAGCTGACGGAAATGGGATATAAAAACTCAAACGGAAATAACTTCTCGTTTAATACAATACAAAGTATCATCAGAAATCCAAAATACAAAGGTTTTTACTGTGGTAAGAAAACCGAAACAATTGATTATCGAACTCGCAAAAAAATTAAATTCAAGGAAGAGGATTGGGTTCAGTACGAAGACAATGAAACGGTCCCCCCCATTATAGATGAACTCACTTGGCAACGAGCCAATCACATATTAAACCAACGTTCTGCAAAAATGAAAACGAAAGATGCTGCGAGCTATCAGAATAAATTCAAGTATTCAGGAAAAATTATCTGTGTCGAACATGGTACTGCCTATTGGCGAACGCTTTATAAATATGACAGTGGCAATAAAGAGTTATGGCATTGTAAAACCTATAGACAAGGTGGCAAGAAAGCTTGTAACGCCCCTACTCTTTACACAACAGAACTCGACTGGATCATAAAATCCATTTTAAATACCCTCGTTGATAACAAGAGTTACTATATTGGCATTCTCATCAAATATTATGAAGAAGCCTTTAAGATGGAATACGGCTTAGATGTCTCGGCAAAGCTACAACGTCAACTTGATGAAATAGAAAATAAGAAAAGAAGACTTTTGGATTTATGTGTTGATGGGAGTATCTCGAATGCTGATTTTAAGTCGAGAAGCCTTGAACTGAATGCGGAGTCGAAAAAGATAAACGCAAAGCTGGATACCTTGACAAGTCAAAAGAAAGACCAAAAGCATATCAAGACAGTCCTTGGAGAATTGGAACAAGCACTGAGCCAAAATATAAACTTCGAAAAAGGACTTGACGAAGCTTGTGACACTCTCCTTGAAAAAATATTAGTACATACTCTCCAAGACGATAACAAAATTAAGCTTGAAATAGTTTTTAAAGTGGGAAATGAAAAAGCTTTGATTTTAGGGGATTTGTCACATATGCGTTTGTTACCGTCTATCCACATGATTCGTGCGGATATAGAAACAGAAATCTCCCCGATTGTCGGCACAGAAAAACAAAGCGAAGAACTGATTGCCTACTTCAATCAAGAAATGGCAAACGACCCGAACAAGGTCTGGGAATTGAACATGTTTGGAAAATCCATGCATGACCTTGTAAAAGATGGTTTGCAAACAAAGTTATATAGAATGCCAGAAGAAGCTCAAATGAAACTGCAAGAAACTTTACAAAAAATGATTAACGAGGGCACTGGCGGCTTAATTTGTATTTTGCTTTAATTTAAAAAACAACACAAAGACTTTTACCCGTCTTTGTGTTGTTTTTTTGCTATTCAGATGGTTTATAAATTTAAGCTTCTAGCCATTAAAACGCCACTTGCCCCAGCCTGTGCAAGTCCACGTGTGACACCAGCACCATCTCCGCCGCAGAACAATCCTAAAATGTCTGTCTCAAGTGACTTTGATAATTGCGGACGAGCTGAGTAAAATTTGGCTTCTACTCCATAAAACAATGTGTGCTCCGAAGCGATTCCAGGTGTGACGGTATCGAGTGCCATAACCATTTCGATTAAGCTTCTCATGGTGTTATACGGCAATACCAACCCTAAATCTCCCGGCACAGCTTCTTTAAGTGTCGGCTCGAGGAAACCTTCCTCAATACGTTTTGTGGTGGAGCGTCTGCCCCTTAATATATCGCCATAACGCTGAATGATTACGCCGCCACTGGATAAGTCGTTCGCTCGCTTGCAGATCTCTCTGGCGTACTCATTTGGTTTATCAAACGGTGCTGTAAATTTGTGTGAAACCAAAAGTGCAAAGTTTGTGTTTCTTGAACCGAGCTTTGGATCGCTATAGGAATGTCCATTTGCTGCCATAATGCCGCTATGATTTTCAATAACCACGTGACCCGATGGGTTTGAGCAAAAAGTTCTTACTTGCGTGCCAACGGATGTGTTATAAATAAATTTACCTTCGTAGAGATGCTTGTTAATATCTCGCATGATGACATCAGAAGTTTCTGCACGAACACCCACATCCACTTGATTGCTTGACATCGTTAACCCCAGTCTCTTAAACTCTTCCGAAAGCCAGGCAGAACCGTCTCGTCCCGGTGCAATGATAACTTTGTCTGATTCAAATGTTTTGCCGTCCTTGCAAGTTAAACCAGTGACGGTAAGCTTGCCATTTACATTTTTTGTGGCTATGTGCTCCACTTCCGTCTTAAATAAAACATCAATTCTTTTATTTAGGAACTCATAAATGGATTTTAAAATCTCTAAGTTTTTCTCGGTACCCAAATGCCTAACTTCTGAACGCAATAATTTTAAGCCAGCACCATATGCTTTTTGCTCAATCTTCATCACTTCTTCTGTGGTTGGGTCGGTTATATGCGGAGTTGCCCCATGTTCAAGATTGATCTGATCCACGTATTTAATCAGTTTTAAAAGTTCCGATGAGCTGATATAATCGGAAAGCCAACCGCCAAATTCGGTCGTGATATTAAACTTTCCGTCGCTGTACGCACCTGCTCCGCCAAACCCGCTTGTTATGGAACAGGCTGGCTTGCAGCCACTCTCTTCACTTCCACGTGCCTTTGGGCATAACTGTATCCTACCGTCCTTGATTGGGCAACATCTTGTATATATGTCGTTGCCCTTATCAATCAATAAAACTTTTTTATCCTTGTGCTTTAGAGAAAGTTCATAACAAGCGAAAATCCCCGCAGGGCCCGCCCCTACTACAATTACATCATATTTCATATCTTCACTCCTTGTAAAGTCTTAAATAATATTCCATAAGTCTATCTGGGTTAGTCAGTGCCACTTGCCCACTCTCACTGATTCCATACAAACCTTTCTCAATTTTTTCAAACCAGCCATACACATTTCGGTTTAGCGCTAGCGAAATATTTTTTTCAAATCCATAATCAAGCACCAGTTCTTTCGGTTTCTTTTGTCCTCGGCATAAAAGTATACAGGCTAGTTTTACGCATTTCTCCCTATACGCCGTATTGATTTTCGTATTGTTTGTTCCGCCCTTATTTAAGTCCATAAGCCTGCCGTTCATTTCTTTGAGTAGACTACGCTTGCGGTTTGCGTTAATTCTTTTGGCTGCCAGTGCTTCTGGATAAACAACCACGTCAACCACTTTTGTGGGACTATCCATAGCAACCGTTATCAGCCCAATTTCTAGTCTTCTAACCAACTCTAGCATGGATTTATATTCTTTTGTATTTATCTTTTTTTGCCTTGGAATCGCCACGTATACTTGATCAGTTAATGCGAGCCTGTTTATGGCTTGATATACCAGTTTTAAGTTAAAGCTCTTTTTTAGTTCCACGATGATAAGTTCATCGTCTTTGTTTGCCACAACATCACAATCATTCACTTCCGAATGCACTTTGTAATGTAGACTCAAGAAATAATTTTTTATCGGCTCATAAAGGTCGCTCTCTAAAAATTCAGTCGTTTTCACAACAACCTCCTGTTACAAAAATATTAGCGAATAAAATAAAACAGTCAATGCATATATATAAACGTGAGTCAAGAAAAAATTGGGAGTTGAACTGATGAAAACACGTTACGAACCACAATACTACTTGAGAAGGGTTGCACTCGGGATTTTAATTTCGCTCATAATCGTAGCATTGTTTTTTACTTATAACCGAAACGAGATTGTTGGTCAAATGCTACTTTATGAAATCATGCCAAACTATAAAATTGAATCCGATATAAAAACGCTGCTAAAGCTTGAGCCGATGCCACCAATTGAAAACATCGAACCTGTCTTTTCGATGGACACAGTGGACAAGACCGAAAACGAGAACTCTCAAGGTGAGCCCAGTGATATAATTCAGCTTTCTGATGGTATATATGAACAAGCACATGAAAACAAAGCCGCACCCGAGCAATTTAATACTGAAATTTTGACTCTGCAAGACATAGACAAATTTACAGAAATAAGCGACTTAAAAAGCAAATTTTATATTGTTGATAAACGTACTGATATAACCACGGAGGATTTTAATGTTCATGATTTTCTAAATACCGACCTTAAAATTGAAACCCAAACAACTGGGCCAAAAATCTTAATCTTTCATACACATTCAACCGAAACATATGCAAACAGCATGGACGAGAGCGAAGGCGTATTGGGACTCGGTGAAAAATTATGTAGCCTGCTCTATGAAAAATATAATATAGAAACACTACATGATACAAGCCGATATGATATCGTAGACGGTAAATCCCAAATATTGGGAGCATATGAACGCATGGAAGCCAACGTTACTAAAATTCTGGCAGAAAACCCTAGCATCGAAATTGCAATAGATTTGCACCGTGACGGTGTTTCAGAAAACACACACCTCGTGAGCCAAGTAAACAACCAAGACACGGCACAAATCATGTTTTTTAATGGACTAAGCAAGATATACAAAGATGGCGTTTTAATGTCGATTGACTCATTGCCAAACCCAAATTTGAAAACTAATCTTTCCATGAGCTTTCAGATGCAACTTGCAGCAAACACGCTGTACCCCAATTTCACAAGAAAAGTATATTTAAACGCTTACCGATATAGCCTACATATGGTGCCAAAATCCATGTTAATTGAAGTTGGTGCTCAAACAAATACCAAGGAAGAAGCGTTTAACGCCATGGAGCCTTTGGCAGATATTCTTGCATCGGTTATTTTATAACGAACTAAACAAGTCTTTTAATATTTTCTTCCCGCTCGCCGCACAAAAAATCAATCGGTGGAATTTCGATGGTGGTGTATGCACCAGACTTTTGTCTACAAGTCGCCCTTGCAGCAGAAACCATAATTTGTGCGGTCAGAGCCGGATTATTTATTTTCATGTTAAACTCAAAAAGTTGGTTGTGCGTTCCACCCGAAACACCTTTGCGAACAAGGTTTACGCCATGCCCCATGTCTAAAAATTTATCCACGTCATCAACTTGTATGACATGGGTATCATCATGCGAGAAATATGTATCCGTTTTAATAGCCGCTTCCACTTCTTTAATATCTGCACCGTTTTCAAGTTCGATATAAACCATACGGCGGTGTATTCCTGTACCAATTGGGATTGTCATGGAAAGTGCTTTTTTCACACCCAAAATCGCTTTTGCGGCAACCGAATGACCCATGCTCATGCCAGGTCCAAAGTTCGTATAAGTGATTCCTCTTGGCGTGCAAGCTTCAAGAACTGTTCTGATGATTGAATCTGTTCCAGGATCCCAACCTGAAGCAATGATTGCAACAGAATTGTTTGCAATCGCAACATGATGCAACTTGCTTCTTAAATCGTTTATATCGCCGTGAATATCAAAGCTATCAACTGTGTTGATTCCCATTGACAAATACTTCTCTGCTGTTTCCGGTACCATTCTTGACGGAACTGCTAAAATTGCAACTTGTGCGTCAAGTTCTTTTATGTCACTTGCAAATTTTACATTGGGAAACTCCTCAATTGGATCTGGGCTTCGTCTTACTACACCCACAAGTTCCATATCTGGCTCTGCAAGAATAGCTTTTATTGCGTGAAAACCAATATTTCCATAACCAATAACTGCAACTCTAATCATTTTTATTTTCCCCCGTTCCTATTATTATATGAAAACTCGCTGTTACTTCGTTTAAACCTGAATCCAGCAAATTTTGCTTAAGCTCTTCACTAACTTTCCAACTAAGCGGCGTCATGTTCACAATTTGCTCTAGGTAACCTGTATGAACTTTGTAACCCACATCAAACTCTTTGAGCAGTTTCAAGTTTTTCGAAAAATGCTGTGTGACTTCTTTGTCTGAATAATCTACGCTTTTATTAAAAAAGACTCGAAGCTCTTTTAAATAATCTTCCCTTGGAATTACCTTGATTACAATTCCATCGGGCTTTAAAACTCGATTAAACTCCGAATAATTTGCTGGGGATAGAATATTTAGTATCACGTTTACAGATGAACTACAAAACGGGAGATTCGATAAATCTCCCACAAGCCATAAAATATTTGAGTAAGACGTAGCAAGTGCCACTGCCTCTTTTGTAATATCTATCCCCGAAAACAAAAACTTATCTGGATGATCGGCTTCATCTATGATACTTTTGATTGCAGCTAGTTGTGAACCTTCCCCACAACCCGCATCAAGCACTTGCAAATTCTCAAAGTCAAACCCTTTGATAATTTCAGCGAGCGATAGACTCAAAGGCATAAAAAAACCATTTTCGAAAACTTTTCGCCGAACATCAAACAAGTCTTTGTCATATGAGTTGCCTTGAGCAAAATTCACATACCCCTTTTTTGAAAGATCAAAGCTATGCTTATTTTCACATAGCAAAGAATTTTCAATCAGGTTAAGTTGCTCTTTACATTTTGGGCAGATTAAAGTCCCCATGTGTTGTTTAATTATATTTTTAGACGTAATCAATTTGCTAAGTTTTGCTTCCATATTAACCCTATCTCAAATAAACAATTTGACCGCCAACCATTGTACACACCAAAGTTCCATAGACTTCCGCACCGTCATATGGCGAAAACTTTGCACGAGAAGCAAATGTTGTCGCATCAATCTTGTACTTTCCGTCTTTAGAAATGATGCAGAGGTCAGCGTCATCGCCTACACGAATTTTCCCTTTTGTTGTTAAACCCAAAATGCGAGCTGGATTTGTTGACATAAGCTCAATGAGTTTGTTCAGACTCATGATTCCTGTTTTTACAAGGTGCGTATAGCTTATAAAAAATGAAGTTTCAAGCGAAGAAATACCATACGAGGCTTTGTCAAACTCAATATTTTTACTCTCGTAAGTCGTTGGTAAATGTCCCGTTGCGATTACATCAATTGTACCATCAACCAACCCATCAATAATGCTTTGCATATCCTCTTTTGTTCTAAGTGGTGGTTTTACTTTTGCATAGGTATTATATGACTCAACAGCATCTTCTGTGAGCGTAAAATAATGTGGATTTGTGCTGCAAGTGATTTCCATGCCCATAGTTTTGTATTCTCTGATTAACTCAACAGCACCCTTTGTACTAACATTTTCGATATGCAGCCTTCTGCTATTTTCTCTGGCAAGCAAAATATTTCTTGCCACCATAATATCTTCTGCTTCACGTGGAATTCCCTTAAGCCCAATTTTTGTGGACATCTTTCCGCTGTTCATCACACCGTTGCCAGCCAAGTTCTTATTCTCACAAGACGTAATAACAGGAATATCAAACATCTTTGTATAACGCAAAATGTTAAGCATGAGCCCCGCATCCGCAACACTTTCTCCGCCGTCAGAAACTGCAACAATACCTTCGGCAATCATTTCTCCAATTTCAGAAATCTCAAATCCAAGCCCGCCTTTGGTCATGCTTCCATACGGATAAATATTTACAAGTGACTGCAATTTCCCTTTTGTTTTTATATAATTTACTACGGTTTTATTATCGATGATTGGGCTTGTTGTGGGCTGACAAGAGATGCTTGTAAACGCACCCTTTGCCGCCGATTTTGAAACGCTTTGAATATCCTCACGGTTCTCAAATCCGGGGTCACCGATATGCGTACACATATCAACAAGTCCGGGTATTATGTAATTCTGTTCAGCGTCAATCGTTTCAAAACGATAACCACTTTCCTTTTCGAGATCCCGACCAATTTGGACAATTGTATCGTCTTCAATTAAAATGTCTAAAATATCTATTCCCTTTTCAGTGACAACGCTACCATTCTTAATTAAAAATTTCATAGTGCTTCGCCGCCTTTCAGTGATAATAAATAAAGAAGTGCCATTCGAACTGCTACACCATTTGTAATTTGGTCATCAACAAAACACTGATTTGAATCAATTATCTCTGTAGAAATTTCTATTCCCCTGTTTACTGGCCCTGGGTGCATAATAATTGCGTCTTTCTTCGCATTTCGCAAAACATTCTTGTCTATTTTGAAAATACTTTTATATTCATTGAGCGACGGCAATAGTTTTCCTGATTGCTCGCCCCATGTTAATTTTAGTGCCATGACAACATCGGCGTCATTGATTGCTTCATTTGGGTCGTAGAAGACATTCACCCCAAATTCTTCAAGATACGGCGGTATTAATGTGGGCGGTGCGGCAACACTAACTTTTGCACCTAGTTTAATTAAACCCCAAATATCACTTTTTGTAACACGACTATGCATGATGTCTCCAACAATAGAAACTTTTAACCCATCAAAGCCGCCTTTTTGTTCTTTAATTGTTAATAAATTAAGAAGGCTTTGGCTTGGGTTTTCATTTAGACCATCGCCAGCATTGATAACACTCGCCTGTACATTTTCGCTCAAAAGTTTTGTCGAGCCAGCCATGGGGTGTCTGATTACAATAAAATCTCCACCCATTTGGTCAATGATTCTACCCATGTCGATAATGTTGGTGTGATGCAGCTGTGTTTCCATATCGACTACGCTCGCACTTAAATATTGAGCGGCAAGTTCATAAGATAGTTTCGCCTTTGAGCTTTTTTCATAAAAAAGAAAAATAACCGATTTGCCTTGCAAATGCGGTGCTTTTTTATTTTTACGACTTAAAACATATTTCATCGTCTGTGCCGTTTCTAATATATGCATTATTTCTTGGCTACTCATATCTCTTAATCCAATAAAATCTTTACGTGAAAAAACCAAAGCTAAATCCCTCCAGAGATATCAACTAAATATTGTGGCAAAGAGGCTTCAAACTCCATGTACTCATTCGTTACGGGGTGAACAAACCCCAAAATTCTTGCATGAAGAGCCTGACCATTTAGCTTAAACGCAGATTTCTCCATACCATATACAGGATCGCCGATTATAGGATGTCCTATTGACAATAAATGAACTCTTATTTGATGTGTGCGGCCTGTTTCAAGTTGCACTTCCACAAGAGTAACCTTGCTTGCATTGTGAATCAAACGACTGATTACTTTGTAATGCGTGACTGCACGTTTGCCTGACCTTGACCCTATCGGTAAAACAGTCATTTTTTTTCGCTCATTTGGGTTTCTGCCGATTGGTTTATCTATCGTACCTATATCTTCCTTTATATGAAAATGTGTAATTGCATTATAAACTCTTTTCATTGTATGCAGCGAAAGTTGAGAGGCTAACTCTCGGTGTGCGATATTGCTTTTGGCAATGACCAAAACGCCAGAGGTATCCCTATCAATTCGATGCACAATTCCCGGACGCAAAACGCCATTAATCCCTGAAAGGCTCTCCCCACAGTGATACAACAACCCATTTACAAGTGTTCCTGAATAATGCCCTTTGGCTGGGTGAACCACCATGCCCTGTGGCTTGTTTACAACAACCAAATGCTCGTCCTCGTACATAATATCCAGATCCAAATTTTCTGCTTTCACATCAATCCGTTCATCTTCCATTATTTCTACGGAAATAACATCCCCATGTTTTAATTTATGATTAGACTTTGCTTGTTTATTGTTTATAGAAACCAAACCATTTTCAATAAACTTTTGAACAGAGCTTCTCGAAAACTCGGGCATTTCATCTGTTAAGTAAACATCGATCCTTGAACCAATGTCATTTAGATCAGGATAAAAATTCAAATTTTCCATTATTGTTTGCCCCAAACTTAAAGTTCTATATCGTCCTTTACAAAGAAAATCAATAAAACCGACAGTGAAATCGTGCCGCATACCACAAAAATATCAGCAACGTTAAACACAGGAAAATCTATGAAAGTAGCATGAAAAAAATCAATCACGTACCCTCTAAAAAGCCTGTCCAAATAGTTTCCGATTGCGCCCGCCATAATTAGTACAAGTGCCATTCTCATAAATTTGTATACCTGTCCTTGAGGCAATTTAATATAATAATAAGTGGTAGCAATAAGAATAATCGGTATCGCTACTAAAAAAATGAGTCTGCCACCTTGCATAATTCCAAACGCTGCACCCCTGTTTTCTACAAATGTTAATGAAAAAATCTTTTCAATAATGGTTACAGAACCAATATGAGCAAGCATATTTAGTGCCAGATATTTTGTTAATTGGTCAATTCCTACAAGTACAATTATAACGACTATTGGTAAAATATACATTCGACTTCTCCTTAACTGCAAAAATAATTATTGGATTACCATTTTAAGTGCCTCAATGATTTCCTCTTTACGTGCGGTGCTTGTTGCGTAGGCATCCCCTATTTTATGCAACAAAATGAAAGTGTTCGAATACTCACTCGCTTTTTTATCAAGAAGCATATGTTCATACACCTCTTCCGCACTGTATCCAGTCACGAAACTTTGAATATTAAAAAATTTATATACGCTGGCTACTAACGCAAATTCTTCTTTTGAAATTCTGCCAGACATTGAACTCAAGCACAGAGACGCATAGCAACCAATAGCCAGAGCCGAATCATGCGAAATTGCATAATTTGATACCGACTCAAACCCATAGGCAAATCGATTGCCAAACCGCAAAACATCTTTAATTCTCGGTTCACGTTCCGCCTTTGTAAAAATTTCTGCTCGAATACTGCAAGCACCATACAATAAACCAGAGACAGCTTCAGGGTCTAAACATTTAATTCGCTCTTGATTTTGAATGATAAAATTAACGTATTTTTCATTCCAAGCAAGCCCAGCTCTAAGCATTCTTAAAAGCCCACCAATTAAGCTGCTTCTTGGCAACGTAGTAACTGTCGCAATGTTAATGTAAACAAACTTTGGATAATAATGTGTACCAATAATATTTTTTTGTCCTGCATAATTTACGACGACTTTACCGCTTATGCTTGACTCAACTTGTGACGAAATCGTAGTCGGCACTTGTATAAATGTTAAACCCCGCATTAAAGTAGCCGCAACATAACCTGCAACATCACAGACAATACCGCCGCCAAGTGCTATGATGATTGATGTTTTATCTATTTTATTTTCAACGCAAAACGCATATACTTTCAAAACTTCGTCTAAACTTTTGTACTCTTCATTCTCACCGATTTCAAAGCTGTATGCTTCGCTTGTTACTTCCGATATAGATTTAAAAAACTCTTCGGCATAGAGCTTGCTCACATTAGAATCAGTTACAACAAATACCTTCTTATTCGTTAGTTCAAAGTTATAAAATAAACTTGTGAGTGCCGAAAACGTGTCGTAAATATAAATCGGATACTCTTTTTCCTTTGTGCAAACATATAATTTCTCATAACCGTCCATAAAGTTTCCTCCGATATAAAATATTACACCTTCGTAATTATTAATATACATTTCTTAAACACTGTAGTCAATAACAATATTGATTTTAATTAAAACGCACCCCTCTGCTTTCCAGTATATATAACTGTCCGCTAAGGAGTGCTTTACGTTTACAAAATATTAAAACTCAAGTCTTACTCGAATATACTCTTTGAGTTCAGAAATTTTAACTCTCTCTTGTTTCATGGAGTCACGCTCACGAACAGTAACTGCTTGATCCTCAAGCGAATCAAAATCAAATGTAATGCAAAATGGGGTTCCTATTTCATCTTGTCTTCTGTATCGTTTACCGATTGATCCGGACTCGTCATATTCGCAGTTAAATTCTTTGCGGAGTTCGCTGTAAACATCAACAGCTCCATCCGATAATTTTTTCGATAATGGAAGCACACAAGCTTTTATCGGTGCTAGTGCTGGGTGAAAACGTAAAACGGTTCTCACGTCGCCTTCAGCAACTTCCTCTTCGTCATAAGCCGAACAAAGGAAAGCAAGCGTTACACGATCCGCACCGAGTGAAGGCTCAATAACATGAGGGATATATTTCTCATTGGTGTTCGGGTCAAAATAACTCATATCTTCGCCCGAGTGAGTTTGATGTTGTGTCAAGTCGTAGTTGGTTCTGTTGGCAATGCCCCAAAGTTCGCCTTTGCCAAATGGGAACATAAATTCAATATCAGTGGTGCCAGTGCTGTAGTGTGAAAGTTCTTCTTTGTCATGTTCACGTATAACAAGCTCTTCATCTTTAATGGAGAGATTTTTAAGCCAATCAATGCAGAACTGTCTCCAGTATTCGTACCACTCGTCGCCTTTATCTGGCTCACAGAAAAACTCAAGTTCCATTTGTTCAAATTCTCTCGTACGGAAGATAAAGTTTCCTGGGGTAATTTCATTTCTAAAGGATTTTCCGACTTGGCCGATGCCAAAAGGAACTTTCTTTCTTGTCGAACGTTGAACATTTTTGAAGTTTACAAAAATACCTTGTGCAGTCTCTGGACGCATATAGATGGTGCTTTCGCTATCCTCTGTTACACCTGCAAACGTTTTAAACATTAAATTAAACTTACGAATGTCTGTAAAATCATGCTTGCCACAAGTTGGGCAATTGATATTATTCTCATTTATATAGGAAAGCATTTTTTCATGTGGCCAAGCGTCTATTGATTCTGCAATTGAAATATTTTTTTCAGCATTGTATTCTTCAATGAGTTTATCTGCTCTAAAACGAGATTTACAAGCTTTACAATCCATCAGTGGATCAGAAAAGTTAGCGAGATGTCCAGAAGCCGCCCAAACTTTTGGGTTCATAAGGATCGCACAATCAACGCCCACATTGTATTCACTCTCTTGAATAAATTTTTTCCACCATGCACGTTTTACATTATTTTTAAGCTCAACACCCAAAGGGCCATAATCAAAAGTGTTAGCGAGTCCGCCATATATTTCTGAACCTTGAAATATAAAGCCTCTGCCCTTCGAAAGTGCAACTATTTTCTCCATCGTTTTTTCTGAATAATTCATGTCAACCACTCCTATAATTTAGATATTTACATTCTCAATATGGAACTTCAACTTTACCATATGATTTATCTTCTGTCGCAGAAAATCCGTATGAACCTTTTCCGACTGGAGTTGCGTCGTTACTGATACCTGTGTTCATTTTGCAATTTCCAATGAAAACTGAATCTTCATCAACCACAAGTGAGCCCACTTGAATATCGCCATATAATGAACCTTTCGCTACGATATGCAGGCAACCCTCACACACCACCATGCCGCTTTTGGCTGTTCCCGCAAGCGTTGCACTTTGTGCTTTTATGTTCCCGACAATCGAACCTGATTCACCTAAAATTAAATGCCCCTCAATATTGATTGTGCCTTCAAACGTACCATCTATTCTTAGCGTTGCGTTGCCTGTTAAAGCACCGCCTACAATTTTTGTATCCCGTCCAATTATTGTTGATGTCGGTGCCATATTTTCGTTGTTCGCTTTTTTATTAAACATTCGCATTCCCTCTCCAAATCAACATAAAACAAAACCTGCAAAGTTCCCGTTAATTATAACACAAACCTTACAAGTTTCAAACCATCAAAAAAAATTAACTACCAAGATACCCTCTTGGATTTTTTGTAACGCCATTCACTTTCACTTCATAATGGCAGTGTGGCCCTGTGCTTCGACCAGAGTTTCCTGATTTAGCAATTATGTCTCCGCGTTTCACTTCATCACCAGCATTAACAAGAAGCTTCGAGTTATGTCCATAGTAAGTTACGATGCCATGTCCGTGGTCAATTGCTACCAAGTAACCAAATCCGTTTTCATAACCCGAACGAATGACTGTTCCGCCACCAGTAGCATGAATGCTTGTTCCAATGTCAACGCCAATGTCGATTCCCGCATGAAACTCACTTCCACGTCCAGAAAAAGGATTTCCTCTGTATGCGTGTTCAGAAGTAACTGGTCCATTGCACGGCCAAATCGTTGGGTAGTTATCAAGGTATGGCTTAATTTTTTTAATTTCACCCATGAGATGGTCATAAGAAACAAGTTCATTGTTAACATCTTTCGAAAGCTTTTCAAATCTGCTGTCCAAATCTACAAAGTTGTACGAATTTTCATTTTCGTCTCCAAACATTCCAGTTAAAACAACTTGTCCACTCTCGCCTGAAAAAGCAACCGTGTCAATATCAGGTAAGTATGCCTTACTGCTTAGCTGGTTGTAAATTTCTTCTTTGGCTTTGTTTAAATCATCTAATTTTTGCTCAAGCTCCGCAGCTCGGTCTTCATAATATTTAATTTTCTCGTCATATTCTTCCAGTTGTTTCTTACTTGTTTCTTCAGCATTTATTTTTTCTGTAACAAGTTTCGAGCTTAATTCTTCTTTTTGTAGTTCCAATGTCGAATTTAATTCCGCACTCTTTTCAAGATTATACCGAGCAGCTTCCGCTTTCGCCTTAAAATGCTGTGTAGTTTGTAAAAACACAAACACAGATACAACAATTAAAACTATCGCCAAAACAGAAGCATAGATTGCCTCCATAGGAATTTTCACGCTATATGTCTTACCCGAAGAAAAAGGCACCAACATGAGTGTAAAGTATTTGCTCTGTCTATGTGTTCGCTTTTTTGTCTTATTTGCCATTTCATCACCTTTTATTACATAGAATAATAGAATTGTAACACTTTTTTAATTACTTTACAACATTTTTACAATTTTTTTATCCGACAAGTTACGGCATTATTAAATTCCAAATTGCTGAATCTTTTTAAGCACAAAAAAAATCGCCTCAAGAGTTTTAATTCTCAATGCGATTTTTAAATTCAATTACCATTTTCTTTTCGAATATACTTTGTATTTTTGCCAGCTGCAAGCTGAATAATTTTGCCAAGGTCCATCAGCTCTTTTAAAACTTTTCCTGCTGCCGTCTGCCTAAGCCCAAGTATGGACTCGGCTTCTTTTCTTGTCAGTTCACTTTTTTCTTCCAAAGCCGCAAGGATTTTATTGGAAGGCAAAATATTTTTCTCAACCGAAATCAGAAAAGCCCCTTCTGTTTTAGAAAGTTTGATATTGTCAATGCTGTACGTCAATCTGATGCGACGAAACATATTAGCAAGTCTCTCATTTCGAATTACATCAAAACCGTCCGGCAATGCACCCAAAGTGATTATCACCACTTTATCTTTAAACACATTGATAATAAGCTCGCCTTTAAAAGAATAGTCTCGCTGTATCAGTGCCGCAATAACAGCATCTTTTAAAGCTCTTCCAAGTTCTCCACCTATGTATTTTGTAACATCGTCAATTTGTCTTTGCAATGAGCCGCCAAACTCCACAGCCCCTTTTAGCTGGCTTTTGTTGTTTCCCTCATATATCGCAAGTCTAATATTATGTGTGTTTTGCATTGACATCAAAAGTCCAAGGTTGGTAAATTTTTTTTCTTCATTTAAAATACCAAGAAACCTTAATTCATCGTCATCATAGTCAAATCTATCAAAAGTTAAGTTCTGATTGACAGAAATTTGACTTTCATAAGTTTCGTTTAAGCTCAAAACAATACCTCCTAAACCCTTGTGAGATTTTCAAGCAAAATACCTGAATAGTCTTCTTTAAAAACCAAATCCGCCTTGCATTTCTCGTTTGTCTGTGGCATGACCAAGTCTAGCCCTTTGACCACTTTATCTTTTAATAGCTTCTCAACGATTTCATTTGAAAGCTGTCCGCCATGTCTTTCCAATTCGTTTTTCCAAACTGTAAACTTGCAGCCTGTTTTCCATGCCGAACAATAAAACGCTTTGGTGTTTTCATAAATTTGGCCGTTTCCGCATTTTGGACAAACGCCCAAAGGCTTCTCTTTGCGTTTTGTTTCCTTCTTTGGTTCATCGGGAAATTTCACGTCCACTTTTTTTGCATTCGCCTCTGACACAATAAAGTTTACATATCTCGTTATGCTTGCCATAAACTTACTGTTGTCCATCTTGCCTTTAGAAATAGACGTAAGACCTTTTTCCCACTTGCCTGTGGTTTCGGGTGACCGAAGTTCTAGTGGCACAATCTCGATAAGTTTCATACCTTTTTCTGTCGGTATCACGGTTTTGCCTTTTCGCTCTATGTAACCCACTTGAAGTAGCCGTTCAATTGTAGCGGCTCTTGTGGCAGGCGTTCCAAGCCCCGAGTCTTTGAGCTGCTCCTTCAAGGTTTCATCCTCAACAAATCTTCCCGCATTTTCCATTGCCGATAACAGACTTGCTTCGTTGTATGGTTTTGGCGGCTGCGTTTTTTTCTGCAAAACTTTGGCTACAGATAAATCTACGGTTTGCCCTTTTGTTACATTCGGCAAAATTTCCTCTTCGTCATCTTTATCTTTATCGCTTTTTTTTGAATTTTTTTCATTTTTATAGATTTCCATATATCCCAAATCAATGATGGTTGTTCCCTTTGTCATAAAATGTTCATCGCTTACAATCGAAATAATCCTTGTGATGTTATAAACATAGGCCGCATAAAACACGGCCAAAAACTTCTTGACGATTGCGTCGTAAACACTAAACTCATCACCGCTTAATACCTTGGTGTTTATGTTAATATCCGTTGGAATGATTGCATGGTGGTCAGAAACTTTTGAGTTATCAATAATTCTTTTTGTGATTGGGAGCTTGGGTAGTGTGAGAACATACTCCGCATGACTCTTGTACTCTGTGTTTAGTAATTTCTTTAACGTGTAACCAATTTTCGGAATCATATCATCACTTAAATATCTGCTGTCGGTTCTTGGGTAAGTGATCAATTTTCTTTTTTCGTACAAGTCTTGCGCAAGCTGAAGCGTTTTTTGAGCTGAAAATCCAAACTTTCTATTACACTCTCTTTGAAGTTCCGTTAAATCGAAAAGCTGTGGTGGGGGTTGCCTTTTTTCTTCATTTTCAATTTCAGCAACCGTTCCTTGCTTGCCTGTTACTTTCGCAGCAATTTCTTCTGCTCTTAACTTATCCTGTATTTTTGTCTCTCTCGTTTCTTTTTCAAACCACATGCCAGAAAACGAAAGTTCATTGGCTTGAAACGTTGCTTTGATTTCCCAGTAATCTTTCGAATCAAAAGCATTGATTTCCTTTTGCCTATCCACAATAATCGCAAGTGTCGGCGTTTGCACTCGTCCAATGCTTAGCAACGTGTCGTATTTAATGGTATACGCTCTTGTTGCGTTCATACCCACAAGCCAATCTGCTTCCGAACGGCATTTTGCCGACAAAAAGAGATTATCATATTCGGTACCGTCTTTTAAAGTTCTAAAGCCTTCTTTAATTGCCGTATCCGTCATACTAGAAATCCAAAGCCTTTTAAACGGCTTTTTGCATTTCATAATCATGTAAATATAACGAAAAATCAGTTCGCCTTCTCGCCCACTGTCTGTTGCACAAATTAGGCTTTCTACTTCTTTATCATTGAACAATTTTTTTAAGATGCTCAGTTGCGATTTTGTACTGGCTATGGGTTTTAGCTTAATTTCTGGCGGAAGAATCGGCAGTGTCTGCATTTTCCACTTTTTGTACTCTTCGCCATAATCTTCAGGCTCAAATAATGTAACCAAGTGCCCAATCGCCCAAGATACAATATACTCGTCCGAAAACAAAAAACCATCGCCTTTTCCGTTACAATTTAAAACTTTTGCTATGTCTCGACCAACTGACGGTTTTTCGGCTACCACTAAAACTTTGCCCATGATTTACCTCGTTAAATACAAATAAATAAGTTTCATTGTATTATAAATCGCTTCATAATGGCTACGTTCCATGCCATGACTTGCGTGAACGCCCGGGCCAATTAACGCACCCCTAATATCGTTTCCGCCACGCCATGCCGCACTCACATCAGAACTGTAACTCGGATATATGTCAACTGCGTATTTCACGTCATTTTCTTTTGCAAGTTCAATCAGCTTTGAAGTCAATTCATAATCATATGGCCCAGATGAGTCCTTTGCACAAATCGAAACATCGTATTCCGTGCAAGATAAATCATCGCCAATGCAACCCATGTCAATCGCCAAAACTTCTCGTATTCCCTCAGGAATATACGCCATGCCATGCCCGACTTCTTCATAAGCAGAAACAATGAATTGAATGGTATAATTTGGTTTGATGTTTTCATCTCTCAAACGTTTTAAAACACCAAACACAATTCCAACCGAAAGTTTGTCATCTAAAAACCTCGACTTGATAAAATCAGTATCAGTAATCGTTGTTTTTGTATCAATACAAATATAATCACCTGCAGAAATTCCTAAGGCCTCAACGTCTTTTTTATTTTTCACGATACAATCGAGCCTGATATTAAAGTTTTTCTCTTCTCTCTCAATTGTTTCCGCATCTTTAAACACATGAGTGGAAGGGCTGTTTGACAAGATTGTTCCTGTGTAAGATTTTCCTGTTCTTGTATAAATTTTGCAATATTCCCCATCAAGTGTCGAAAGAATCGGCCCACCAATTTTTGTAATCGCTAACGTGCCGTTGGTTTTTATCGAACGAACCATTAACCCAAGCGTGTCCACATGAGCACAAAGTGCAATTGTTTTTTCGCTCTCGCCTTCAAATGTTATAATTCCGTTGCCCTTATTGGTTCGAGAAAAATCTGCGTGAAGCTCACTCGCATAGGCTTCAATTTTCTTCATCACTTGACTGGTGAACCCAGAAGGACTATCCGTTTCTAGTATATCTTTTGTTACTTTAAATACATAATCTCGATCAAACAATGCCATATTTTCACCTATACTCAATTTTTTAAACGATCTCGACTTTTTTGTCTCGCTTCATTAAATCCATTACTGCTTGCCTTGGAGGCTTGTTGTTAAACAAGATTTCATATACTTCTGCCACAATTGGCATATCTACATTGTGTTTTTGGGATAACAAATATGCCGCTCTCGCACTGTTGATTCCCTCGACAACCATATTGACTTCTTTGACAGCCTCGTTCAAGTTTTTACCTTGTCCAATTAAGATTCCTGCACGTCGGTTTCTGCTATGCATACTCGTGCAAGTGACGATCAAATCACCAATTCCTGCCAAGCCGTTAAAGGTATGAATATCTCCGCCCATCGCAACGCCAAGCCTAGCAATTTCCGCTATTCCCCTTGTCATCAATGCAGCTTTTGTATTATCTCCAAAATCTAACCCATCAGAAATGCCTGCGGCCAGAGCAATTATATTTTTGAACGCCGCACCAAATTCAATGCCGACTACGTCCGTGTTGGTGTACACTCTAAAGTTCTCATTCATAAACAAGTCTTGCACTTTTTTTGCAGTTTCTTCATTTTCAGATGCTGCAACGCAAGCGGTAGGAATATCTCGCCCAACCTCTTCCGCATGACTTGGACCTGATAAAATTGCAACTTCATTGTTTGGCAAAACATCTCGAATAACGTCTGATAACGTAAGCAGACTTGATTCCTCTATACCTTTTGATACATTAACAATTACGGCATCTGCTCTTGCAAACGGCACAAATTTTTCAACAGTCTCACGAACAGCTCTTGATGGAACTGCACAAATTATAAATTCCGCGTCCTTTATGCTCTCGCTAAGGTCTGATGAAAACTTCATTTTATTTCCGAGTTTAACTCCAGACAAATAACGAGCATTTTCATGTGCATCAGCAATCTTTTTAATTTCGTTCTCGTGGTATGACCATAGCGTAACTTCAT